>CAZRAV010000023.1:0-5186 GCA_964598175.1 uncultured Candidatus Bathyarchaeia archaeon
CGCCGATACCATCCCAGGCTTCTCCGCGCTCATCGGCATCCTAGCAGCCCTCATCCACAGGTCCAAGACAGGGAGAGGTCAGAGGATAGACGTGGCCCAGATGGACGTGATGATCGCCGTCTCCCAGAGCTTCTCCTTCTGGACCCTCGCAGGGACGACATTCAAGAGGGCTGTCTCCGGCTACGGCCTCCGGGTATCTGGCTGCCACAGGGCCAAGGACGGCTACGTCATGTTCAGCATCCCGCCCGGACGAATCACCGACTGGTTCAGGGATCTGGTGGGGATGGAGGAGCTGACATGGGAGGTTGTCGCAGCGTGGGTAGCGGAAAAGACCGTCGAAGAGGTCGTGGACACACTTGCGAAGACAGGGGTTCCCGTGGCACCTGTCCACGACCTTGACGACGTCCTTGCGAACGAGCACGCCCGGACTCGGGAGATGTTCGTCAAGGTGAAACACCCTATCCTCGGCGAGACAACCCAGCCTGGCTTCCCCATCAAGTTCTCCGAGACGAAGGGAGACATGACGACACCCGCGCCCCTGCTTGGGCAGCATAACGGAGAGGTCTACTCAGAGCTCCTAGGCCTCTCAGAGGCAGAGCTGGAGGAGCTGAGGAAGGAGGGCGTCATCTAGCGTCCACTGAGGATGGGCTTGTAGACGGCGATGTGCGGGTCCATGACCCCCCAGCTCATGGACCTCCGGGACATTTGAGTTAACCCTCTTTCATACGCTTCTTCCACCTCCTTCCCTCATGATGCGCATGTTCTAAACTTCTCACACAGTTGGAGAGGAGGGGTGGATAAAATCTCATAACTGTATTAAATAAAATCAAATCTTAAGGTATATGTAGAGGTAGATTGAGTCCACATGGATGGCGAAAGTAACATTTCCCCGCGCATGAAACGTTTCCAAAGAGGACTCACATATCTTCGAGGAGATCAGATAGATCTAGCCAGAGATGAATTTAAGGAGAGCTTGAAGCAGGACCCTAATGATGCACCGGCTCGATTTGGAATGGGCTGCGTCTACGCCCTTCAGGGGTTGAGAGATAATGCAGTTGAAGAATGGATCAGATGCATCCAGATTGATCCTCACTTCGCAGAGGCTCATTATGCCCTGGCCTGGGCCTACTACGATGCCCTTGACCCTCAGAAAGGATATGAACATGTCAAACGGGCAATGGCCACCGGGGTCAAGCTGGACTCAATCAAGGATTTGGTAGACAGATTTGTGAGGACAGGACAACCCAGATACATCGAATCTCGAGTGGATGATTCTGAAACTCCTGATCGGGTTGAAGATACGCTTGTGAGGAAGATATTGACGCGATCGAGGGAGGGTTTCCATGGTAATCATGTTATGCCAAAAAGAAGATGGGGGTTCACATGGGATCGGCTGTTTCTTCTGGATCTACTTGTGTTCTTCTTCATTTTTTTCCTTTGTCTCTATCTTTTAAATGACACCCTTCAAACGGGGTATCCCCGAGATCATTTGGACGCGACGATAGCCTTCTACATCGCTAAGATCAAGATGCTGATCAGAAACCGTAGCCTCTACACCGAGTCATGGTATTTTGGCTACGAGATGCTGAAGTACTATCCGCCATTGTCCACATACCTACCCGCTTTCTTCGCCATGATCACGGGTAATTTGATGCTCTCGTATTACTATCTATGCTTCTTCTTCTACACGGCCTTCTGCGTCGGCGTTTACATGTTCGTCTCCCGCATCTTCGAATCGAGAACGGCGGGGCTGTTCTCAGGAGCCCTATGGGTTTTCACTCATATCAACTTCATCTCCTTTCAAGGCCATTACTGGGAAACCTGCCGGTTGATGGGGACATCAGCCGTCCCATGGGCTCTCTATTTCATACATCGAACCCTCAGAGAGTGGAGAAAGAGGGATTTGATTGTGAGCATTGCGCTCTCAGCGTATTGTATGCTATCGAACCTGTTCTCCGCGATTGATCTGGTTCTTTTAGCAGCCCCGTATCTAATCCTGAGCCAGTTCTCGTCGAGAGCTGTCCAAGGAGATGACAACAAGCCCAAAAAAGATAGAGGTTGGTTCGTGCTGATCTCCCTCTCCCTCGGGGTCTCCGCATGCTCTCTCTGGTGGTACATCCCCGCAGTCCTCCCCCACGGGTTGGGCGCCTTGACCACGGGCGGCTCTGACTGGACACCTCCCCTCATGGAGACGTTTCTTCAGCTCTCTCCTCCAAGTTACATGCCCGCGGTGCATCTGCCCCTGACAATCCTCGGCCTGCTGGGCGTTGTCGTCGGTCTCGTCAGACATTCAAAGGAGGGGTTGCTGATGGCCGGGTGGTTTGGGGCTTCGTCTATCGTGGCCTACATAGTGAGGATTCAGAGTCCAAGGGTCGTATTGATCCTCGGACTCTGCATGGTTTTCGGAGCCGGTTACTTCATGAAATGGATCCAGGAGCTACTTTCCAGACGTAGCGTTGGCTACAATATTTGGATCGTCCAGCTGATCGTCGTTCTGCTTCCCCTCGGGTTTCTCGGCTCTATGTACCTCCCGGGGTATAGGTCATTCTCCGTCGTCGACGAGAGCTATCTCTTGTCGGACGAGTACATTGCCTCAACGTGGCTGGCTGACAACACCGGGCCAGAGTTCAGAGTGTACCTGATGTGGGGGGACTGGTTCAGAGGCAGTCAATGGGTTAGTGCGTTTTACCCTGAAGTAAAGCAGGTGCTGGGCGGCTATGATCAGGGGGCGAGGGCTGAAACCTATGACCCCTTCATATTCGACAATATGGTGAAGTTGGGCGAAGACGCCTATAAGCTGTACAATATGGCTTTGGAGTACCACGTGAAATACATCGTCATCGATGAGAGGTTTATGGAGACACAGGAGTTTGGATACGAGAAATTCGGGGAGTCGAGCCTCTTCAAGCCACTCGAGGACTTGAACAGCAGGCTCAGATATGCTTCAGCGTACGAGGTGCTTGGCGTCACAGGGATGGAGACTGAGCCTCAGGAAACACATACCGGATACCAATACTGGACTTACTGGAGGTACATCGGCCTCGCGGCGTCCCTCATCCTAACCATATTCTCCGTTGTATTCATCCACCGTGTAAGACTCATGTAGGGAGGCGTTGGTATTTGAAGATCTCCATCATCCTGCCAGCATATAACGAGGAAGCTCGTCTCCCCTCTTGCCTCGATGAGCTGCTCTCCTATTTGCCCACCTTGGATTTTGAGTACGAGATCATCGTCTCCGTAGATGGCTGCTCGGACGACACCGAGAAAATAGCGTCGGAATATGCGTCGGCCCATAAGAACGTCCTCTTAGTCTCATTTCCCGAGAGGTTAGGGAAGGGGGGCGGCATCTTAAACGCAGCCCGTGCAGCGTCAGGGGACATTCTAATAATGATGGATGTCGACCTGGCCACTCCACCAATACAGATACCGGCGACACTACGCAGAATGGAAGAGGAACAGGCCGACATCGTCTACGGCTCGAGGAACATGCCAGAATCCAACATCCTCGTCAGGCCTCCCCTCTACAGGAAGATCCTCGGCAAGGCCTTCAACTTCCTCTTCAGGCTTCTCTTCGACATCGATCTTCACGATACGCAGTGTGGGTTCAAAGCCATCAGGCGAGACGTGTTCAACTCATTCCAGCGGGAGCTGAACATAGAGGGCTTCGCGTATGACATGGACCTCGCTGTCAAGGCCGTGAGGCATGGATACAAGATCTTGGAGTTGCCCATCACTTGGAGCCATGTGGAAGGGTCCAAGGTCAACACGTTGAGGCAGATCTTCGAGATGGGTAGGGATCTGCTCATCGTCTGGCTTGAAGGGAAGAAGAGGGAGGTGAAGGAACGGGTGGATCTCGGGAAATTCTACGACAGCGTGCCAGGCGACGTCTACTTCAAGGCGTCGAAGTCATGGTTTCTACCAAGGAGGTGGTGGCACAGCAGGAAGAACAAGACGATCCTCGACGCTGTGCCCCCTGAAAGTATCGAGTTTCTCGACGCGGGTTTTGGCTCAGGCACCCTGTTCGAGGGGATGCATAAACAGGGAAAACATGTGTACGGCATCGACATCGGCGAAGACTTCTTGAGGTTCGCCCACACGGAATACGGCGGCAGCGTGGGAATCATCCGCTCCGATGTTGGGAAGATGCCCTTCCGAGACAGCGTATTCGACTGCATCACCTGCTCAGAGGTTCTTGAACATGTTCCCGATCCTGCCGAGGCAATAGAGGAGATGGGCAGAATCCTTAGAACCGGCGGGACGGCGCTGATCACCACGCCCCACATATCTCTGCGTTGGAGCCTCATCGAGGCCGTTTGGACGCATGTCCGCCGTGAGATCATTGAGATTGCGCATGTGGCCTTCACACGCAGGAGGCTCCGATACTACCTTCTATTGTCCGGCTTTAGGGTGGTCGAGGACCGCGTGTTCCTGTTTGGCTGCCTGACCTTTGTAGCCGCAAAAAAGATAACCTATGACTGCATTGAGTAGAATCGGATCTTAAAATGAACCTGATGTTTTGGAGTCAGAGCATGGGTGTCGTGATCCTCGGGGCCGTAGGTACCGTCATGTTTAAGGTGGGGGTGAACCAATATCCGGAGATCAACCTCACGGACCCCCTCTCCATTCTGAGGTTCATCCTCTCCCCATACATCTTCTTGAGCCTCGCCATCCTACTGTTGGGGAGGGTTCTGACGAGCCTGCCTCTGCAGTCCGTTGATGTCGGTAAGTACATGCTCATACTCACGCCCCTGACGTTGATAGCTACCCTCGCCCTCTCAAATCTCGTGCTGGGAGAGTCCGTTAACGCTAAGCAGATGGTCGGGATCGTCATATCCCTGATCGGAGTTTACCTTCTCGGATTTTAGGGCGTCCATCACTTTTTGGCGCGTGCACGAGGAGAGACATAAAACATTCTGCTCAATAAATACTCTGCATTTTATCATCACAATACATCAACAATCCATCAACATTCGGCTTGGTTTATAAAAATCACACTTCTTCAACCTCTTCATCCATGGGTCATCTTTCATTATTTTATATGACGTATGACCAGTTCATCTAGGACAGCAATGAGTTCTTTTCCAATCACAGGGAGGAGTGAGAAGGGGGAGTGGAAGTTCTTTCTGACCGGTCCCCCGGGTTCGGGCAAGTCGACGGTGCTGCTCAGGTGCGTCGAGCGGCTGCGC
>CAZRAV010000023.1:5286-9710 GCA_964598175.1 uncultured Candidatus Bathyarchaeia archaeon
CGCAGATACGTCGAGACCTACGGTGGATGGGGAACCCTGCTCCACGTATCGCCCGAGAACAGGGAGCAACTTGTGCAGATCATAGTGAGGCGTCTGAGCTCGCCTGAAGGGAGATGAACACGGCTTTTAAAGCAGGGACAGACCACTACACCGTGTTGGGATCGCTATGGGTAAGGTGGCCGGCGTCGACGATGCGGGGAGGGGGTGCGCCATCGGCCCCCTAGTCGTCGCAGGCATCCTCATCGATGAGAACAGGGTCGACGAGCTACGCATCATGGGAGTCCGAGACTCTAAACGGCTTTCACCGAGGAGGCGCGAAGCCCTCGCCCGCGAGATAGAGGAAATCGCCTCCAGAAGCGCCTTCTTCGAACTCGCTCCTCGGGCAATCGACCGCGTCGTAAAGCGCAACAAGAAGCTCCGTAAGCTCAACTACCTCGAGGCAATGGCGATGGCGAGGGTCATCCGCGACCTTAGGCCCGACCGGGTATATGTCGACCCCTCCGATGTCGTCTCCGAGCGGTTTGCGGAGCAGATCCTGCGAGTTCTGCCGGAGAGGCCGGAGATGGTCTGCGAGCACCATGCCGACGTGAAATACGTCGTTGTCTCGGCGGCATCCATTCTCGCCAAGGTGAGGAGAGACCGCATCGTCGCGGAGCTGAGGAGAGAGCACGGCGACTTCGGGTCCGGCTACCCCCATGACGAGAAGACCATCTTCTTTCTAGAAGCCTGGTTCCGGGAGAAAGACTGGTGCCCCCCCTTCATCAGATGCTCCTGGGCGACCGTAGAAAGGATCAGGGGGCTTCAGGGGGACTAGCGCCCATATCTGGCAACGACCATGGCGTGGTCCATCTCATAGGGCTCCAGCTCCACGAGCTCCAAGATGTCGAAGCCGCAGTCCTTAAGCTTCTCGACCTGCTCGTCGTAGACCTGTTTAGGCGGCCGATTGACGTCGACGCTGCGAGATTTTATCGCCATCATTGCCCAGCCGCCTAGCCTCAGATAGAACTCTGAGTTCCTCACTACGATATTGGACTGGTCGGGCTGCGCCACATCTGCGTAGATGACATCCACCCGAGGCACCGAGGCGGAGTAAAGCTCGGGGCGACGCGCATCCGCCAGTATCGGCGATATGTTTCCACGGTATCTCGAGAGGTTGTCGATGAGGTCGCGGAGGGGGCGGGGTGCGAAGTCGACGCCCCAGATGTGGCCCTCGGCCCCGACGATGTCGGAGATGTGGGAGCATGTGGTCCCGGATGCGACGCCGAGGTATAGCACCCTGCTCCCCCGGGCGATGGGGAAGTTCTTGACCCCCTTGAGGAGGGCGGCGGCGAGCTTGCTGCGGTACGGGCTCCACGAGCGGTACTCGGCGTCTCCTATGTGTATGAGCTGTTCGCCGTAGACGGTGCGTCCCGGTGTCAGGTTCATGGTGACGAGAACCCTCTTCTCGCCCGTGGTGATCTCGAATATTCCTGGTGAAAGTTGACTGATCTTCATCCCTGGTTGCTGTCCTCCTCGTCCTATTGGAGAAAACGTGCTGCAATCGTCTGAGGGGTCTACTGCGCCTCTATGTTCTGCTCCATCATCTTCGCCTGGTCGATGGCGAATTTCTGGAGCCAATCCATGGGCGTCCTCAGTTCGCCCACCCTCTTCGCGAAGTGGTGGCAGTTGATGTAGGCAGTCGCGTTGCAGATGCGTGTGAAGTAGTCCTTGGTTACCTGGACCCTGCAATCATGTAGGAAGGGGCAGTCCTTCTTCTTCAGCTTCTGACGGAGTGCCTCTGAGAGCGTCGCCATCTACATCTCACTCGGCAAAGTGTTTCATATACTTGTAATATATGTCAATAATCTAGTATGTAAATCTTTCACGTTAGTTCGGAATAACAGCTCAGAAACTGTTTTACTGACATCTGGGCCTGACGGAAACATTAGTACATTTTAAGTAGAGGTTACTAATGTTAGAAAGGAGACACGTATGTCTAAGGACGAGAACGTCTACGTGGGATCGAAGCCCATCTTGAGCTATGTGACAGCGGTCGTCACCGCACTTCAGAGGGCCGACAGTGTCAGGGTCCTCGCACGGGGTAGAGCCATAAGCAGCGCCGTCGATGTCGTCGAGGTCACGAAGAGGAGCTTCATGACCGACATATCCGTCGAGGATATATCCATCGGCACCGAGAGGATGGGAGAAGGCGACACCGCCAGGAACGTCTCGACGATCGCTATAAGCCTGTCACGGCAGAAAAGCTGAGGCCATGGCCGAGTCTGCTTGGAACTGGAGCCGAACCGGGAGCACTGAGGAGCCTAGACAGCTATTTTGAAGTATTTTTATCTCTAGCTCTTTCCAGTTTGGAGTCCAGCTCTCTTTTCAGCCCAGCTCCTATTGGCTTCCCGGAGAAGGCGTCGGCCCTAGCCGCTATAGCCAGCTTCGCCGCGAGGAAGCGGGCCGATCGGCCGCGCATCCGACGCGGTGAAGAGTGGACGACTGGGTGCTGGAAGATGAGGCCGTGCTTGGGAGGCTTGGATCTTGACTTCAGGGCTCGGAACATCGCCTTCTCCGCCCCGAGAAGCTGGATGGTGCCCGAGGGCATCATCGCCAACTTCCTCAGGCCCCCCGCCTTCTCCATAAGCTTCGCCGCGATCACGGGGCCGGCTACCTCGGAGAGATTCGGGGCGACCTCCTCAGCGAGGGCGGATAAATATTCCTCAAGGCTCCGCCGATAGCCGTATAGAGCGAGTAGATGCACTGCTAGCTGATTGACCTGCGCCTGGTCCTCCGGAACCAGCGGCGCGCCCATAGAACCCTGAGCCGCCTTGCATATCTTCTCCGCCTTCGCCTCCAGGAACCCCAGCTCTATCAAGGGCGTAGGCTCGAAGCGATCTCGGTCACCGAGGGTGCTGACGATCCTGGCGAAGGTTCTGTGGTCCTCCACGATGCGGCTGAGCTCGGGGAAATGGAGGCCGTACCACTCCCTCAACCTGCTGGAGAGGGTGTTCAGCGTCTTATCGAGGTCTCCGAGAAGGTGGACTGTCTGGCTTATGGTTGCCTCCCGCTCCGAGAGAGCTCTGCCGACTGCCCTTCTCGCCATCAACACCGAGACCTCGTGGCTAAGCGCGTGTAGCTGTGAGGTGTCCTTCCCCATCAAATCGGCGGCGAGTTCCTCTAGGTTGTCTCGGAGGTGTCTGCCAGCGGCTGTTCTAGCCCTGACCTCTACCTCCACCCGCCATCGGCCCTTCACGGCCTCAGCAAGTTGCCTGTTGGAGAATATGAACCTGTTGAAACCTCTCTTTGTCAGGTTCTCAATGCTCTCAACGACCTCCCTCGTCAGCTCCCCGTTAAGCTGCCTGCTCAGCGCGGCCGCGATCTGCTTCGGATCAGCAGGGTAAACTATCTTCTCCACGATCTCGTTGTCTTCGTTGATGCCGAAGACGCCGAGTATGGACTCCTCGACGTATATTCGGTGGACCCGGGGCTTCTCAGTGTCCAATTTTTCATTTCTCCGAAGGTTTATCTAAGGCGTATGCGAGTAGTTGAGAACTAGATGTCCCAATTAAGTTTAGCCGTGGACCTCGGCGGCCTCAGGCTGCGGAACCCGACTATGAACGCTGCAGGCGTCCTCGGGATGACATCGCCGCTGCTGAGGCGCGTCTATGAGGGGGGCGCGGGGGCTGTGGTGACGAAGAGCATCGGGCCGAAGCCCCGAGGAGGCCATCCGAACCCGACAGTGGTCTCGGTGGAGGGTGGGATGCTCAACGCTATGGGCCTCCCGAACCCTGGCGCCGACTACTTCGCCGGGGAGATCATGAGGCTCAAGGAGGCGGGGGTCCCCGTTGTCGCGAGCTTCTTCGGGGCGTCGGTAGAAGAGTTCGTCGAGGTGGCGCGCACCCTGGCCGGGGCTGGGGCGGACGCCCTTGAGCTTAACTGCAGCTGCCCAAACGTCGAGGAGGAGCTAGGCCTGCTGGGAGCTGACCCGTCCAACGTCCAGAGGATCACCTCGTCCGTGAAGAGAACCGTGGACAAACCAGTTTTCGTGAAGCTGACGCCCAACGTCACCGAAATCGTTGAAGTCGCGAGGGGAGCTGAGCGTGGAGGCGCGGACGCCGTCACTACGGTGAACGCGCTGAAGGCGCTGGCGGTCGACATCGACATGCGCAGACCGGTGCTTGCGAACACCACAGGCGGCCTATCAGGTCCAGCCCTGAAGCCCGTAGCGCTAAGATGCGTCTGGGAGATAGCAGAGAGCGTCGACCTGCCCATCATCGGCTGCGGCGGCATCTCCGACTGGAGGGACGCCGTCGAGTTCCTCCTATGCGGCGCCTCCGCCGTCGAGATAGGAACGGCAGTGATGACAAGGGGCTTCGACGTATTCCACGATATCACGGAGGGGATCAGGAGCTACCTCGAGGATAACGGGTTCAGGGAGGTCG
>CAZRAV010000024.1:0-9415 GCA_964598175.1 uncultured Candidatus Bathyarchaeia archaeon
ACGCCTGAGGAAGAGGAGGAGATCAAGGAGAGGCTACGAAGACTAGGATACATACAATAGATTACAAAAAATCTTCTAAATATTATCAAACTGATGTTTAACTATTAGCTTAGCATCCGTTTTTCCACCTGCGCGGGGGAACAAAATTCCACTTATGCGACTACGACCTCTTTCTTCGCTAGGGCCTCAACCATTGATGGAACTATTTTGCTCGCCCTCAATATCTCCATGAAGAGAGGCGCCCCCTCCGCGTCAAAATGAACTACCACGTCGCCTATCTCCTCTGCATGAGAGAGCCTGCCGCGCTCAGTCAATATAAGCATCAGAACATCGGCGTCGTCGTCGTACATCATCTTATATGCCATACCGATCCCGCCTCACCGGATAAAAGGTAACGACAACTAGATATCCCTTTCTCTCCTCGTAGACCACCCTCAAAGCATAATCTTCATCAAGGATTTTAAGGGCTAAGCGCTGATCGCCTCTCTCATCCAAACTATCAGGGTCCATCATGGTTTCTATTACCTTCCTTCTATCCACATCAAAACCATATCTCCTAACAAGATTAAACTTCTCCCTCGCATGCTTTGTGAACCTGATCTTCGGAATATCCTCCAAGTTCATACACCCTTTATAAAATAATACTCCCTAAACTCTATATCGTATAGCTCTTCATATATCTACTGCATCATCATAACTGAATGGGATAACTGAATGGGACGAGTTCGAAGCTTTAAAGCCAGAAGACCTGATCAAACTCATGAGAACCCCAGCCCTAGTCGACGGAAGAAGAACAACCGACCCAGACATATTCAGAGACAGAGTAAGATACGCCGCAGTAGGTTTAAGACCCAAAACAGCAGATTAAATCGCTAAATTTGTAGCACGCGAAAACAAGGAACACAACCCCCCTACCAAAACGATGATGAAAAACCCCCTCCCACCCACCAAACCATATAATAAAACACATAAGAAAGCGGAGGAATAGAGGAGCACGTCGAGTTCGTCCTCACGGAACTCCTCAGCAAAGACGAACCAGAACAGGCCTATACGCCTGAGGAAGAGGAGGAGATCAAAGAGAGACTAAGAAGACTAGGATACATCGGGTAGAAAATATTAGACCTCCTAAATCTTCCGAACAATATTCTTTTACCGAGCGCCTCCATCTCTCCCTGCTATATGAATCCTTCCCCAATTGTTGGAAAGGGACCAAATTTATTAATAGCTGTATTCTAAAAGAATACGGTGAACACCTTGACGTTCAAGGTCACAACCGTCAGGCTCCCTAAAGAGACGATAGAGGCCCTCGAGGATCTTACAGAGAAACTTCAGAGGGAGAGATCTGATGTTATGAGGGAGGCTCTACAGATAGGCATAGGGGAGATGAAGCTACGTTTGGCTCTAGAGCTATATACAAAGGGTAGGATCTCATTCGGAAGAATGGCTGAGCTGACGGGCCTGGGCTACAGAGAGCTATCCCTAGAGCTCAAACGAAGAAACGTCCCCCTCAGATACGGAGAAGAGAGGTTCAGCGAAGAGGTCGAGCAGCTGGTGGGCTAGTTGGCGGCATCCTCAGACGCCGGCCCACTCATATGGCTAGGAAAGTGCGACATCCTACACCTATTGAAGAAGTTATACTCTGAGATAATAATTCCTGAAGCAGTCTACGAAGAGGCAGTAATACGAGGGCTCGAAAAGGGCTACGAGGACGCTCAGGCAATCAAGAAGGCCATCGAAACGGGATGGATAGGAGTCTACAAGACAAGCAAACAATTCACAGACAAGGTCGGGAGCGCGGAGACAAGGCTAGGCATAGAGCTAAGTGGAGGGGAACGTGAAGCGATAGCACTAGCCTTAGAGAAGGGGTTCTCCATCTTCCTGACGAACGATGAAGACGCTTACCACGTAGGAAAGAATCTAGACCTCGCGCCTGAGGGGATCCTTTATGTACTTCTGAGAAGCGTAAGAGAGGGACACCTCAACAAGAAACAAGCAAAGGAATCCCTTAGACAGATGCTTGAAGAAGGCTTCTGGCTCTCACCAAAAATAGTCCACAACTTCCACGAAGCGCTTGACATATCATGAGAAAAGCTCTACCGCGCGCGACATGCAAACAATGACCCGTCGCTTAACCATGTAACTTCAACAACAAAATCGCCGTAAAAAAAGTTATGAGCGGTAGCTTCTCATAAATCCTACACAAGCATCGGAGACGATGTCACCATCCGCAACACCGAGATAGAGAGCACCATCATCATGGAAGGCACCCACATCGACTGCGGAAGACGCATCACCGACAGCCTCATCGGAAGACACGTGAAAATCCTCGGCTACGAACAGAACATCCCGAAAGGGCACAGGCTCATCCTCGGAGACATGGCCAAAGTCACCCTATAAACCATGGAAAACACAGCACTGAGGAAGAGGAGGAGATCAAGGAGAGGCTAAGAAGACTAGGATACATCCAGTAGATACAACAACCCCTGACCGTCATAAGGCGCCTGTTTTTCATCCTACGGATCATTTCGCTCGCTAGAATCAGGGCGTGGAGTACCACCGTGTCTTGAGGTCTTCTATCTTTTGGAAGTGGGAATCGTCCGAGACAACGGGGCATCTATGTATCTGGGCTTTGACGGCGATCACGCTGTTTGCCATCGGGATCTGATACATGCTTCTCAGCTCAGCGCTCTTAATCGCCGTCTCATAGTCCATGTCAACAACCTCGAAGTCTCGGCGTATGGTCTCGTTCCTCAGCTTGGCAACCTCTCTCCCCTTCTTTTCCAGATCGATCCCATTGCGCGCGCGAAGTTTCATGTGCTCGTGCCAGCCATGAAAAACTATCAAGGGATACATCCCTAACTATATCAATGATGAAAAACACGCCTCCCACTCAGTAAATCACACGTGCCACAAACGGAAAATCCTCAACAATAATTATAATGTGTCAAATGAAAAAGGTAGGTAAGTCGAAAAACGTCTACTTGACTCTCTCCAGATATAGGATGTTGTTGACCACAGCTGTCTTCGCTTTATCCTTCAGATTCCTGGCTTCAATCCTCTTGTTCAACTGGGTTCTGAGATAATTAGCATCTATACCCGCGACTTTGACCTCGACAAGATCATAGGTTGACTCTATGAACGAGTCGATGGTGGGATCATACTTGCTACCCTTTCTCTACTCCTTAGCATAACTAGATCTATCTCTGTAAGCACGAGAAAATATTAATTTTTTATAGAAAACACATCAAATCAAAAGAATAACCTGATCAAACACCATAATATCATTGAAATGAAATAAAAAAAGGAAGGGCCTTCTCCCTGTCCGGTTACACCCTGTGTTAAACGCAGATCCCTAGCATCCTGAGCCCTTGAGGCAGTCCAGGGCCTCTTGCAACGCTGTTTTTACCCTCTCCGCCGTCTCCGAGCTAACCTTCTCAGCCTCCACGAGGCCGTCGAGTTCCTCGTAGCAGCCCTCAGCCATCTCCGTCAGCTTCTGAATCTCTTCAGCCGGCATCACCCTCGTGAGGTCCTTGAGGTAAGCGATCTCGCCTTTCCTCCGTCGGAGTTCCTCGTCGAGCAGACAAATGTCCCATTCGAACGCCGGTGCCTTTGCCTGATACTCTTCCTCGGTAGCATCGTCTATGGCCTTCCTTATCTCGAGTTCCTCTAGACCAGTCTTCGCCTCTGAAAATGCCTTCTCCATCGCATCCAAGTCGTATCTGCAACGCTCCAGCATATCGTTCCGCCGGTTCATCCAACGTTCACCCCGGGCCGCATAGCTCTCAAAGAGCCTGTTGAATGTTGCCTCCTTGACATCGCTCTCACTCAGCAAGTTCACAAGCCTAACCTTCAGGGAGATGTTCTTAAGCAAGTTCTCCATCACCACCGTAGTGAGCGGATCGGGCTCGAACTCGACTAGTGCCTCTTGAGCCTCCTTCAAGGGCTCCTCCTCGACCGGTTCCTCTTTGATCTCCTCGATGACTTCTGCTTCCTCAGCTTCTCCGCTCTCCTCCACCATCTCCACGGTGGCCTCTTCAATGATTTCCTCCGGTTCCTCTTCGATGATTTCCAATGGTTCCTCTTCTGTAGCTATGACTTCCACCTCCGACACGCCGAGGTCCCCCTCTACTATCTCTGGCTCTTGAACCTCCATCGCCTCAACCTCAATTTCATCCTGTGCCTCTACCGTTTCGGCCAGCTCATCTGTTTCGGCTGGCTCTTCAGCTTCTTCGACAGAGACTATCTGAGGCTCCTCCTCAGCTTCGACATCCTCGACCATCGACTCTAAAGGAGCTTCAGCGATCTCTTCTGCTATAGAAAATACATCTAGCTCTGTGTCCTGCTCGATGATTGGTTCTGGCTCGATCTGTTCCGGAGTCTCCTCGACTGTGACGGTCTCAGCTTCGTCTATTTCGATCTGCTCCTCCTCCCCCTCCACTTTGTACAGGGGGTATCCACAGTTAAGGCAGTAGAGCGTTTTTGGAACCTCTTCTTCGCAGTTCGGACAGAGTATCACTTCCACCTGCATGTCCCTTTGCATTCCTAATCCTCCAGCTACTAATCTATCAGATACGGTTAGAATAGAGCAGCAAACCATTTAATGTTTTTAGACAGTTATATTTCATAGTTCCTGTTAATTCGGAAATATTATTATTTAAGAATTACGACTTTCACGTCAAGTTTGCGGATCGAGCATAAAATCGAGAAATAAAAAACGCAATATTCATCGATCACATCCACCAAAATTTAAAGAGTGATGTTATGGCTGCTGTGAGGGTCTAATGTTGAGCAGCTTCACGGAACCCCCTATCACCTCCTTCCTGAATATAAGTGGTGCGGTATCGAACCATCTTTCGAACCTCATCGAACCATCGAGTTCCTGATCTTTCGAAAGCGATAAATGATGCACCCCTCGACTAACTGAACAAAGACGGTGGGAAACTCCGCTGGCGAACAACCTCCCTGATATGGTGCGGCAGTCTGCTAGAGGCAGCCTCATACTCCTACTCGGCCAGGTAATCTCGACCATTGTCGCCGCCGTAGGATCAATACTTGTAGCAAGGTTCCTGGGCTCCACAAGCTACGGCCAAGTGACCATCGCGATGATTCCCATCTCCATCGCCAATTTGTTCAGAGACCTTGGAGTAACATCCGCTCTGATAAAGTACATAGCTCAATACCGATCTGAAAAAAAGACGGCTGAGATCAGGATTTTTATGAGGGCTGGGCTGCTCCTCAACTCAGCGGGTGGCTCACTACTCTCCTTGATAACCTTCTTCCTATCGGGGTTCTTAGCCACCGACGTATTTCACCAGCCTGGACTTAAAATATTGATTGAGGTGGCTTCCGCGAACCTCTTCGCCAACTCCCTTCTAACCACCTCCCAATCCATATTCGTCGGGTTCGAGAGAATGGAGTTCCGCAGTCTGACCTTGATCATTCAATCCGTCCTGAAGAGCTTTCTTGCACCTGTGCTCGTGCTGCTGGGTTACGGCGTCTTCGGGGCTGTCCTGGGAAACACCGCCCCCTTCATCGTCACGGGGATCTTTGGGATCACGATCGTTGCGTTCGCCTTCATGAAAGATGGTGCGCCGAGCGGGGGTGCGCTCAGCCATATTCAGGCATGTAGAATGCTGCTCAGTTACGGCTACCCCTTGTTTCTATCAAGCCTCTTTACTGGAGCCCTCTCCCAGTTGTACAATTTCTTGATGGCCGTCTACGTCGACGCTTACATGATCGGCAACTATAAGGCCGCCACGAATTTCTACGTCTTGATAGCCTTTCTGACGGTGCCCATAGCCACCGTCCTATTTCCGCTATTTTCGAAGATCGATGCTGGGGAGGACTCCGTGCTTCGCTTAGTCTTTCAGAACGCTGTAAAATATGCGGCATTGGTCACCGTGCCCGTAACTACAGCTCTGATTGTCCTATCCCATCAGCTGGTCCGGATTATCTATGGTAACAGCTATCAGTTTGCACCCCTTCTCCTCAGGTTATACATCATAAATTACCTGTTTGTTGGCATCGGAAATATCACGGTAGGAAACTTCCTAAACGGCCAAGGGAAGACCAGGGTAACTTTCCTGAGGAATCTACTGAACCTCGGTATCGGAGCACCCCTCAGCGTAATCTTGATCCCAAGATTCGGCATAGTCGGCTTACTCCTTACGATGATCATTGTTCCTAAGCCTGGCTTCTTCTTCGCTCTCTGGTGGATCAGGAAGAACTTCGGCTTCACGATCAATTGGGCTAGTTCGGCTAAGATATATGTCTCAGCCGGGGTAGCGTCTTTTTTGGCCTACTACTTTCTAGCTGCCACCAGTTTTAGGGATTGGGTCGATCTTCTATTGGGTGGAGGGCTCTTCATCCTGACATATTCCCTTCTTGTGCCGTTGATAGGCGCTCTGGAAAGAGTTGATATTCAGAATCTTAGGAACATCATGAGCGCGTTGGGGCCCCTAGCGCCTCTCTTCAACCTGTTCTTGGCCCTTGTTGAAAGATTAACGAGAGAACCAGGACCCTAAAAAGAGACGCGCTTGGTCTCAAGGACTTTAGAGTCCTTTCAACAGCTGGAGGAGAGTCTTCTCGACGAGCTTCATCTTCGCGTCCATCCTACAGAGTATCAATTTCTGCAGCATCCCCTCTGTGAGCCAGCCCCGCCTTGTGATGAAGTCCAGTGTCCTCTCCGACCTGAATATGATGTCGCTAATCTTTCTCAGCCTGAGGGAGTTCTCAAGGGTGGCTCCAAGCTGCCTTCTCCATGCCTCCTCGTAGCGGGCGAGGGGTTCCCCGTCCTGTAGGTGCTCCCCTATGACTCTACCGGCGATCCTTCCGCAGATCAGTGCAGGTGGGACGCCCCCGCCGACTGTAGGGATGGTGTGCCCCGCAGCATCGCCAACGACGAGGATGTTGCCCGTGCAGGTCTTCGCCATCGGTCCTCCCAAGGGTATGCACCCAGCCTTGATAGCTGTGGGCACGGCCTTCCTGAGCTTCTCCGAGGCGATGGGATGCTTCTCCACGAAGTTGAGATGATAGTCGCGGATGTTCATTCCCTCCTTCATGAATGGGGTGCGAACCCCAGTCCCCACGTTCGCTATGCCGTCGCCCTTCGGTATGATCCAGGCGTAGGTGCCCGGCGCTATATCCTGCCCGAAGTACATATCGACGTACTCGGGGTCGTGTTCCACGTTGACCATCTCGAACTGATATCCGACGCCGTAGTCGAGGGGTTCACGGGAGACGGGCAGCCGAGCCCTGCGGGCGATAAGGGAGAAGGCGCCGTCGGCACCAACCACCGTTTTCGACGGGATATCGAGGACGCGGTCTATGTTTCTGGCCTTGACCCCCTTACAATCCTTTAGAAGGTCGATGGCCCTTGTGAGAGGGGCTACCTCGGCTCCATCTTTCGCTGCCTCGTTGGCGAGATGCTTGTCGTAGAGCTTTCTCTCCACCACGACCCCTTTGAAGGGGATGGTGATCTCCGTCTGGTTGGGAAGTATGAACCTCACATATCTCGTTCGATTCACTATGCATCTGTTGGGTGGATCGAAGATGGCTTCCAGCTCTTCTGCATTGGGGGCGAGCCGTCTCATCTCATTGAGGCTGGGTAGGAACTCTCCGCACTTGTCGGGGACGCCTACCTCTAGTTTCCTGTCAATGAGGAGGACCTCCAACCCGCTTTCTGCAGCCGCTTTGGCTGTCATGGAGCCCGCCGGTCCGGCACCCACAACCACCAGTTCATACAAGGAAGGGTTCCCCACATGGTTCCATTATCGATAATCCACGCATTTTTTTAAGGTTGGTAATTTGGAATGCGATGTTAGATAATGATCTCGACCTTCTCTCTAGGACTGAAATACTTGTAGTATTGGTCGAGAAGATAGTTGATGCAATCTCCAGCTTCCGTCCTCGGGAAGTGACTCAGGCTCTCTCTGCCCCTATCGTCGTAGTCCTTCATCTTCTCTATCGACCGGTCGAGGGCACCCGTTTCCTCGTATATGCGCTTGATCTCCTCGTCGTCGATCTGTTCCCTCCGTCCGAGAAACACATCCATCAAACTGTTTCTATCGCTGTCTGATATGGACTCCGATTCAAGGGCGTAGATGAAGGGGAGTGTGAGGTCTCCGTTGAGGATGTCGCTCCGATACAGCTCATCTGTCGTGTCCTCGGAGAACACTCCGCAGATGTCGTCCCTGATCTGGTAGGCCAGGCCAAAGTTCCTTCCGAAGTTGGCGAGCCTCTTCGTGGTCTCTCCGCTGTCTCCGCCGACAAGTCCGCCGAGTGCTGCAGCTGCCTCGAATAGACTGCCGCTTTTAAGGTAGGCGATATTCATGTATGTCTCCTCCGAGACGGTCTTCCTCCGATAGTATGTCTGGAGCGCCACGCCCTGCACCATCCTCAACGCGGTGTCTGAAAGCCAGCTTACGATGCTGAGGTTCCCCGTTTTGGTCGCATATTTGAGCCCTAGGCTGAGGAGGACATCGCCGGTGAGGACCGCCCGTTTTCCGCCGAACTTGATGTGCACCGATGGGCTGCCGCGCCTGAATAGGTCCTCGTCGATGATGTCGTCGTGCACAAGGGTGCCGTTGTGTATCAGCTCAAGGGCGAGGAAGGCGTCCTTCGTCTCCCTGTAGTCTCCTCCCACGACCTCAGCGCAGAGCATACAGATGAGGGGTCTTAGGCGCTTCCCTCCAGTAAGGATGGTGTACTTTGCAGGGACCATGAGGAGGGAGTGGACGTCAAAGTCGAGGCCTTCTATGACCTTATTGATGAACTGTCGCTTCTCCTTCAGCTTGTCGACGAAGCTCATCCGGCCACTCCCATGCTTCTGGGTTTCCTCTTCAAATCCGTATTTAACCCAACGCCAACTTATTTTAACTTTAGGCTCCCATCGTCGGAACCTGGAAATGCGAAGATGTTATAAATGGGAGGATCTTCGTCGAACAAGGATGAAGGGCGTGAATCTTAAGGTCTGGTTTATGGAGACTCGGCCGAGCTTTCTGCTGCTCACCCCCCTCGTATTCTCGGTCGGTCTGTCCGAAGCCTACATCGAGGGCAGCTTCAACGCCTTTCGCGCTCTGCTCGGGTTGGGTGGAGTCATGCTCGCGCATCTCAGTGTCAACGTTATAAACGACTACTTCGACTACAGGAGCGGCTTAGACCTGAAGGTGAGGAGGACGCCTTTCAGCGGCGGCAGCGGCATCCTCCCAGCAGGGCTGCTCGACGCCAAGGATGTCTACCTGTTCGCTGTCGGATGCCTCATACTCGGTGGCTGCATCGGCGTCTACTTCGTCCTCGCCACGGGGTGGATGCTTCTTCCCCTCATCGTCACGGCGGCCTTCACCATCTACTTTTACTCTACCCATCTCTCACACTGGTTCGTCGGAGAGGTCTTCACCGGCCTAAACTTCGGGCC
>CAZRAV010000025.1:0-6203 GCA_964598175.1 uncultured Candidatus Bathyarchaeia archaeon
ATAAGGTGCTCTGCGTATCGGGCATCGGCTGTGCTGCTTGGATCCCTAGCCCCAACTTCATGGGCGACACCCTTCATACGACCCATGGGAGGGCTCTGGCCTTCGCCACCGGCGCGAAGGTCTTCAACAGCGACCTCGTCATGATCGTGTTCACGGGCGACGGGGACGGCGCCGGCATCGGTGGCAACCACCTCATCCACGCAGCCAGGAGGAACATCGACATCACCACCCTCCTGGTGAACAACATGAGCTACGCGATGACCGGGGGCCAGATCGCGCCGACAACACTCCACGGCGAGAGGACGGCCACCTCGCCCTACGGGAACCCCGAGAACCCCTTCAACCTATCGGAACTCGCCGCAGCCGCAGGCGCCACCTACGTCGCACGGTGGACCACCTACCACGTCGTCGAGCTGACACGGAGCATAAAAGAAGCGCTGAGCCACCAGGGCTTCTCCTTCATCGAGGTCCTCAGCCAGTGCCCCACCCAGCAGAGGCGCATCTTCAACATGCGCGGCCCCATACAGGAGATCCCAAGCCGGATCCTGGAGATGTTCTCAGAGAGCACCTATATCCGTGGCAGACCACTGCGGGGAAGCTACTGCTACTCAATCCCGAAGGGGACGCCGGAGGACGCATTGGATGCCGTCGAAGAGGCGTTGAAGGGTTTAGAGGCTGGGGTGAAGCTCGTCGACCACATGGGCTTCGGCCGAGTCGTCAGGATCGACGCGGAAGAGCTGGAGAAGGCCAAGGAGAGGCTTGAGGGGGTGGAGGCCATCGAGAGGCTGGTGGGGCCGCGCGAGGCGAAGATCGAGCTCGGTGTCTTCGTGAAGGAGGAGCGACCGGAGTTCACGGCGTCGTTACGAAGCATCATAGAGCAAGCTAGAGGTGGATGAGATGAAGCGGGGAATCCTCATATCGGGGACGGGGGGACAGGGGATCGTCGCAGCCGGCGAGTTCCTCTCGGAAGCCCTTTTCAAGGCAGGATACGAGGTCGTCAACACCCGCAGCTACGGATCCGAGGCGCGCGGCGGCAGCTGCAGATCAGAGGTGCTTGTCTCAGACGGTGACCTCTACGACCTTCAGCTGGAGGAGGCGGATATCCTCATAGCCATGTCTGTGCCGGCCTACCGCAGGTACATCGGGAGAGCCAAGAGGAACGGCCTCGTACTGGTCGACGCAGAGGTTCTCAGCAAGCTCAGAGAGGACGAACTCAGGGCAGATGCCGAGCTGGTCGCCGTGCCTGCGAGCGAGACTGCAGCCAAACTGGGGAACCCCATCGTCGCCAACATGGTGCTCCTCGGCGCATTGACGAAGCTGTCTGACCTGATGAGGCTGGACAGGCTGAAGGACGCCGTGAAGACACTGATGCGTCCATCCATGCGGGAGATAAACCTTAGAGCTCTCGAGGCCGGATACGCCTCGGCCTGAGTCTCACTGGAGCGGTGGCTAAGGGGCGTGGACACGAGACGGGAGTATCCTGAGACCCCCATCCCCGGGGTCGCAGCGGTGGTCTTCTCCGGAGACACGGTGCTCCTCGTCAGGAGGGGGAACGAACCGTCCCTCGGCAGGTGGGGCCTCCCCGGGGGCGTCGTCGAGCTTGGGGAAGGGATGGAGGATGCTGTGGTCCGTGAGGTGGAGGAGGAGACAGGCATCCTCATCCAGCCCACTAGGCTTCTGGCCATATTCGACTCCATCGTAAGAAACGACGAGGGCAGGGTCCAATATCATTATGTACTATGCGAGCACCTCTGCGAAGCAGTAGGAGGAGAGCTCCATGCCTCGTCCGATGTCAGCGATGCCAGATGGGTGCCTATAAAAGAACTCGTGTCCATTGAAATGAACCCGGGAACAAGACGGTTTATCGAGAAGATCGCAAAACAGGAGCGTATAATAGTACAGGCAACCTGAAAATAGGAGCGTAAAAAATAGGGAGAAAGAACAGCGCACGCGAGCCACTTCGTACATGAGACCGTCAAAATGAAGGGCAGAAATCTCAAGGGTTACCTTTTTTCACGGTGATGAGCACTAGCTCTCCTCCCTCATTCGACTTCTCAACCTTGGCTCGTTCGCGAATCGTGCTGCAGGCTCTGTATTCACGCTTTTTTAGTCTTTACTATTTGAGAGCCTCTCTTAGTTCTCTGATTTCTCTTTCATAGTTTCTCAGAATGAGGTGCGCTTCTTCAATGGAGACCTTCACGAAACTTACCTTAGCCCCTGGCTCGGCCTGAGCCAGCATATCCGTATCAGGGAGGATCACGGTTGCTATCTTGGCGTAGCCTCCTGCGGTGGCCGTGTCCGCCATTAATATGATGGGCATTCCGTCCCCGGGAACCTGAACGGCCCCCCGTACAATAGCGTCTGAAATTATGTTATAGTCTGTGTACTCTATCCTGGGACCTTGCAGCCTGTATCCCATTCTATCAGATTTCGTGGTGATCGTATACTCAGAGGAAAGAAAGGTCCTGATGCCATCCCTGGTAAACCTGTCGTCCTGCGGCCCCATGACAACCCTTGCCACAACCTTGTCTTCGAATTTGGGAATGAGTTCTTCAGGCACCTTTCTCGCCAAGATTCTCAGCGAGTCGACCTTCAGCTCCTTTACCTCTATGATGTCGCCTCTCCTGAAGGCCCTACCATCGATGCCCCCAAATCCTCCCCTTACATATGTCGACTTGCTTCCCATGACCTCTTGCACATCTACTCTACCTGAGACCGCGAGGTAAGCTCTGCAGCCGCTCTTGAGCCCCCTAAAGTAGATCACATCTCCCTTCCTGACACGGAGGGGCTGCCACATAGGAATTGGATCTCCATTTAGAACGGGGTCGAGGTTGCCACCTGTTATGGCGATTATAGCGTCGCTTAGGGCATTTAATTCGAGCCCGTATACGGTGACTTCAAGGCAGGCCTCACCCTCATCGTTTCCCACAAGCATGTTGGCGATCCTCAGTGAGCGGCGGTCCATGGCCCCTGAAACGGGTACCCCGTACATCTGGTAACCCTGTCTCCCTGAATCCTGTAAGGTCGTGAAGAAACCGGGCCGGACAACTTCAAATGCCTTCATGTCACTTCACGCCTTCTTTATTCTGTTTTCTCTGGGATGTTTCTGATGCGAATCTCATACTGTCCCGCCTTAACCTGCTCCCTTATTCTTCGGAACTCTTCCTCGCTTATTCTGATGAATCTCACATAATCGGACGTCGGCTGTAAAACCACAGGAGGATCCATTCCCGGGTCGAAGATTCTTATCGGAGTACACCCAATGAGCCTCCATCCCCCGGGGCTTTCCACCGGATATACCCCCGTCTGTTCGCCAGCCAACCCCACCGAGCCCGCCGGAACTTTCAATCGCGGCGTCTCCAACCTGGGGGTAGATATCCTCTTCGAGACCCCTCCGAGATAAGCGAAGCCCGGCGTGAACCCTATCATATAAACTAGGTAGCTTGAAGAGGTGTGAATCTCAACCACCTCTTCCTTGGTTAATCCATTATACTCAGCAACGAACTCTAGGTCCGGACCATACCTGCCACCGTACACCGTCGGAACATCGACGACCCTGAGAGGAGGTAACTCCACTTCGAACTTTTGCACGACTTTTTTCAACCTTCTCTTTAGTTCCTCCAGGCTTATTTCTAGCGGGTCATACTGAACGTATAGAGATCTATACGTCGGAATGAGTTCGGTTATCCCCTGGATTCCTGCTCGATTCAACGAGAGGAACATGAATCTAACCATGCGATTAAGCTCGGGGTTTATCTCGTCCCCGAACTCAACCACTATACAAGAGTCCCCAGCTAGTAGAAAACGAATCCTCATACACACCCTCGCTCAAGTAAGTTATAAGAAAGTCCCCATCGGCGCCACTTCTATACCGGCCTCCATGAGTTTGACCCTAACGGTTTTTACGAGCTCAACAGCCGTGGGCGTGTCCCCATGCACGCAGATCGTGTCTATCCTTCCGAGGTCTACCTCAGTGCCATCGATCGCCATGATTCTGTTTTCCATGACCATCTTGGTGACTCGGGCTGCGACCTCGTCCGGATCAGTTATCACGGCTCCTTTTACACGCCTTGGCACTAACGTTCCATCAGCGCTGTACGCCCTATCGGCAAAGGCCTCTCCGGCAACCCTGAGTCCCATCTCCTCCACTATTCTATACGCCCTTGAGCTGGCCATCATGACCAACACAAGCTCTTTATTCACCTGGGCCACGGCCTCGGCAATTGTCCGAGCGAGTTCATCAGCCTCAACGGTTGAAACAGACACCACGCCATGAGCCATATTATAGAGCGCTCCGTGAGGCTTCACGTGCTGGAGCCTTATCCCCTCCGCATAGGCAAAGGCTTGCAAGGCCCCAGTCTGATAAACTATGCAATCCTTTACCTCATCCATTGTTAACGCCATGGCTCTCCGCCCAAAACCTACGAGGTCGTGGAAGCTTGGATGTGCACCCAGAGCCACCTCATGATGCTTAACCAGGTGCACGGTATATCTCATGATGCGAGGGCACCCGGCGTGGAAGCCACACGCTACGTTCGCAGAAGTAATATGCTTGATTATCTCTTCGTCGAAGCCAAGCTTGTACCTACCGAAGCTTTCACCCATATCGCTGTTCAAATCAATTTTCTTCCTTGTTTCATTATCTTTCTTCACAGTAAGAACCCAATAATTCTACATAGTAGTGCTTTTTAAGCGCGCGCTCCGCTACATCGAGAAAGAGGAGGTTAAATCCAAGGCGATGTGGTTCGAGAGGCAGCTTGACCCTGTTGGCGCCGAGGGCGACCCCATCCATCCTCGCCGAGAGGACCAAGATACAGCCGTGGGGCCTACGTGGAGGGTGGCCCGACGCGCTGGGCGAGTACCTCCTGAGGCGGCGCGACGGCAGCATCACCAAGCTCCCATCGAAGTGCACCGTCTCCCTGGAAAAAGGTGACACCCTGATCATCAGGACACCCGGAGGTGGAGGATACGGCGGCCCATTGGAACGGAGGCCCGATCTCGTCCTCAGAGATGTCTTGAACGGGCTTATTTCGCCTGAGGTGGCGGAGAGTGATTACGGGGTAGTCATCGACATCCAGCGGATGCAGGTCGACGTGGATGCGACGGAGAGGCTGAGGAGGTCAAAGAGAGCCGTTTAGGCATCTCGAAGGCTGGAATCAATCATCATCCAGCAAGGATAATTCTACTTGGAGGCTGAGTATCCCTATGCCAATAGACCTTCTGATGGGCTGGGTTTGGTTAGGGATCACTCGCCACTTATCATCGAAAACCATGAGACATTGAAGGAAAAAGACGAGCCTCAGGAGGAAACTCCGTCTCCATGAGAAAAAGCGCCTCCAATGGCGTTCAAGACATGAAAACACGGCCGTTTCCCCATACGAATCATTTAAATTTCAGACGAAGGGATTCATAACAGCTAATCAGAAACGTGGTGCGGATCAGATGCCAAGGGTGCGGTTCCCGAAGCGGGGGTCGAGAGCGTTCTCCCCGAGGAAACGGGCGAAGAACATAGCGGGCAGAGTGGACTTCTGGCCCGACGTCGACGAGGGCCCCCAGCTACTCGGGTTCGCCGGCTACAAGGCCGGGATGACCCACGTCTTCCTAATCGAGGACCGGGGGCGCGCACCTGACTACGGCAAGGAGGTGAGAAACCCGGCGACGGTGATAGAAGCGCCGCCGATGCTGATCTGCGCCGTCCGAGCCTATGTGAAGACGAGTGAGGGGCTGAAATCCTTCACGGAGGCCTGGATGGAGAACCCTCCGGCGGACATACGGAGGAGGGTCAAACCCCTGATCCCAACCACACCAGAGGAAGGCCTGGAGCAGATTGCTTCCCAACTCGAAAGGTTGGCTGAACTCAGGGTCATCGCGATGACCCAGCCGAGACTCTCATCCGTCCCAAAGAAAAAGCCTGAGCTCATGGAGATCAAGATAGGCGGCGGCACTAAGGAGGAGCAGCTCAACTACGCGCGGGAGCTCCTTGGCAAGACAGTGGGGGTCTCAGACATCTTCAGGGCTGGCGAGTCCATCGACATCATCGGCGTCACGAAGGGAAAGGGGTTCCAGGGTCCTGTCAAGCGCTGGGGAATCAGAATCCTCCAGCGCAAGTCGAGGAAGACCGTAAGGGGGGTCGCCTCCATCGGGCCGTGGCATCCCGCGAGGGTGATGCCCGGTGTCCCTAGGGCAGGCCAGATGGGCTTCCA
>CAZRAV010000025.1:6303-9037 GCA_964598175.1 uncultured Candidatus Bathyarchaeia archaeon
CCTGTCCTCGACGCCGAGAACAAGCCCGTGGGCGAGGTCGAGCTGCCCATGGTCTTCCAGACCCCGTTCAGGCTGGATGTGATCAAGAGGGCGGTCATCGCCCAGCAGTCCCACGGATTCCAGCCCCAAGGGAGGGACCCGAGGGCTGGGAAGAGGACTACCGCAGAGTCGAGGGGGGTCGGATTAGGCATCGCCAGGGTCCCCCGTATCAAAGGGGGTATGAGGGCGGCCTTCGGCGTCAGCATCGTAGGCGGCCACCAGGCCTTCCCGCCCAGGGCGGAGAAGCGGATAAGGAAGGAGATCAACAAGAAGGAGCGTCGGCTCGCCATCAGATCCGGCATCGCCGCCACCGCCGTCAGGGACATCGTAGCCGGACGCGGCCATGTCATCGAATCCATCGGTCAGCTGCCACTCGTCGTCGACGACAGCGTCCAGTCCCTCAGGAAGACGAAGGATGTCAGAGACCTCCTAATCAATCTCGGCTTATGGCCCGATGTGGAGAGGGCCAAGCGGAGGAAGATACGAGCTGGGCGCGGCAAGACCAGAGGTCGCGGTAGGAGGGTTGGGAAGGGCCCCCTCATCGTCGTCGCCGAGGACCTCGGCATAGGGAAGGCGAGCGCGAACATCCCCGGGGTGGACGTGGCCGAGGTCACAGACCTGAACGCTGAGCTCCTCGCGCCGGGGGTGCACCCGGGCAGGCTCGTCATCTGGACGAGGTCGGCGTTCACATCCCTAGACGAGGTGTGGGGAGGGGAGAATCGTTGAAGCCGCATGAGGTCATCCTCTACCCGCTGATGACGGAGCGGTCTGTCAACATGATCGAGAACGAGAACAAGCTCGTCTTCATCGTCAACCGCAGGGCCAACAAGCACGACATAGCACGGGCGGCACGGGAGCTCTACGACGTCGAGACGGACAGCGTCCGAACCCTCATCACATCCAAGGGGCTGAAGAAGGCGTTCGTAAAGCTCACGGACCGGTACGACGCCTCCGATCTAGCCATAAGACTGGGCATACTGTAGGGGATGAGGCATGGGTAAGAGGCTCAGAGTCCAGAGACGGGGCAAAGGCTCGTCGACCTTCAGAGCGGCCAAGAAGGGGAAGGTTGCCCCCGTCAAATACCCGCCGCCGATGGCAGGAAGCCTCAGCGGTGTCGTCAGGGACCTGCTCCACGACGCTGGCAGAGGCTCACCAATAGCGTACATAGAGCTTGGCAAGGGGATGGGCTACTACATAGCTGCCCCCGAGGGGGTCCACATCGGCCAAGACGTGGACATTGGCCGTGACATCCCTGTCCGTGTCGGCAACGTGCTCCCCCTCGGCGCGATCCCAGAGGGCACAATGGTGTGTAACATTGAGCTCAAGCCCGGCGACGGCGGAAGAATCGCCAGGAGCTCAGGCACATACGCGACGGTCGTCTCGCACACGGCGTCGAGGACCAAGGTAAGGCTGCCGTCGAAGAGGAATGTGGAGCTCTCCGACGACTGCAGGGCCACTGTGGGCATCGTGGCCGGTGGCGGTAGGAAGGAGAAGCCCTTCATGAAGGCCGGGGAGCGATTCCTACGGAAGAAGGCGAAGGGCCACAAATACCCAATAACGAAGGGCGTCTCTATGGCGGCCGCTTCCCACCCCCACGGGGGCGGACGCCACAGGCACCCAGGGAAATCGACGACGGTCTCGAGGCACGCTCCCCCGGGGAAGAAGGTAGGACTCATCGCGGCGAGGAGCTCAGGCAAGAAGAAGAGACGACGGAGGAGGTAGCCGCACAGGGCTTAAATAGCGGCACCGCGTTGAGGAGGTTGAGAAGGATGCCGAAGGAGTTCCTGTACCGGGGCTACACGGTCGACGACCTCAGAGCCATGTCCATGGACGAGTTCATCAAGCTGCTCCCCTCGAGGATGCGCCGCAGCCTCCGAAGGGGATTGTCGGATGGGCAGCGCACGGTCATCGAGAAGCTGCGGTCCTCGCCCCCTGACGGCAAGCCCATCAAGACCCATTCCAGGGACCTCATCATCCTCCCCGAGATGGTGGGGCGGACCATGCTCGTCTACAACGGAAGGGAGTTCGTCGAAGTCAGGATCAACGTGAAGATGGTGGGCCACTACCTAGGAGAGTTCGCCATCACCAACAAACCAGTACGCCACGGCAGGCCCGGCATAGGTGCCTCAAGAAGCTCGATGTACATTCCCCTCAAATAGCTTCCACGATCCGAGCGTACAGCTCCCTTTCCTAGAAATTTGGTTCATCCACTCTTGAACAGTAGACCGAAGCTATCTATAATAGGAAGAGAACAGCCCATCTACTTTTCAACGGAAGTTTTGTGGATGGAAGGACAGTCACCAAGGGTGCTCCTTGCAGCATCTCCAAAATCTCGTTTTCCGAGACTCCCGGTTTCCCGCAACTGTGAAGAGATGAAAAAGGTTTTTATAATGATCTCCGGTAGTTCTGTAGGCGTACGGTGCGTATATGCCGTCATGGAAGTACTCCATCCAGGGGCTCGACCCTGACAGGACAGCCATAGCCGGTGGTAGGGATCTTAGGATCTCGCCGAAGGCCTCTCGCGAGATCTGCAGATACATCCGCGGTATGATGCTTGGGAAAGCCAAGGAGAGGCTGCGCGAGGTGATGGAGATGAAGAGGCCCGTCCCCTACCTCAGGCACGCCAAGAAGGTCCCCCACAGGGGTGGCGTGGAAGGGTTCGACGCGGGCCGGTATCCCGTGAAGGCGGCGGGAG
>CAZRAV010000026.1:0-8806 GCA_964598175.1 uncultured Candidatus Bathyarchaeia archaeon
TCTTCTTCGACGAGTTCTACGCCGAGCTTGAGCGCGTCGTCGCCGGCATCACGAGGCGAGAGGAGGATGCCAGGACCCCGCCAGTCCTCAGCGAGGCGGCCCAGAGGCATTGGCGCCCCTACCTCCCAGACCCCTCGGACAGGAGCGAAATCCTCATCTCGGTGGACGGCGGCGTCCAGGTCTCCAACTTCTCCTATGGTGACTTCGTGGCTGTGGGCCGTGCCTGTGCTCTCGTCCACCGGCCGGGGGAGGAGGGAGCCATAGAGAAGCGGGTGAAGATTTATGTTGAGGAGGTCTACGACGAGAGGGATAGGAGCTTCATCTCAAGCTACGTGCGAATGATTGCCGAGTACGAAGCGGTACGCGCCGCGGCCGAGAGGGTCCTCGATGGTGGGGGGAGACCCCTGGTTCTCCTCGACGGTTCCCTGTACTTCAGCAGGTTCCCCTACGCGATCAGGGAGTACCAGCATCATCCGGACCTGTTGGCGGAGCTATTCAACTCCATCGCAGCTCTCCATAGACTTGGCATGGAGCACGATTTCCCGGTGGTCGCGGTCTCGAAGGACTCGACCGTCTTCTACCTGTATATGGAGCTGTTGAGGGAGGCGGCGATCCGGATCGGGCTGGAGAGGCTGATGGAGCAGATTGAGAAGGCTTCATCCCCCCTGGATCTGCGCCTCAAGATGTCGAAGTGGAAGCAGGAGGACCGAGAGGCCATGAATCCCTTGGTTGAGGGTCGTACCCTCTGCGACACAGCCCTGATCCGTGAGTCGGTGGTCGGGGAGGGCTATACTCTTCCTCTTCTGCTCGCCCCCTCTATATATTATGGTAGGGACGATGCGCCCTCCCTTTACAGGCGGGTCAGGCGGACCATCGACCCGGAGTGTGCCAAACGTGTTGAGTCAGCCCTCAAGGCGTTCTTCGCCCGCCCGGGTATCGCCGTTACATACTGGAAGCCGACACCCGACGCACGCCCCTTTCGCGTCGACATATCGGCATCCACCCTAGGCTATTATGAAGCTTGGGAAAAGAGGAAGAGTAACATGTTCGTGGATTTGGACTGCAACCTGAGCGGTCTGGAGAGGATTCTGAACCACCTCGGCTTCTGGTTCTGCAACGATGTCGAATACAACATCCCGCTTCACCGCGCGGATATGCTCGCCCGCTTCGACCGCCGCCTATACCAGACGAAGTACGAGCCCTTCATCATCAGCCGGCTGAGGCAGGCGGGCATCGACGTGGAGGGGAGGAGAAGGACCATGAGGGAGGTGGACATGTGACCAGCTACGGCGTCATCATCGGCCAAGCAAACCCCAGCTACTTCGACTTCAACATTGACAATCCCAAGGTTCGGCCTGTCAACTACGAATATGTCCAGATCGAGGTGGAGGAACAGCTCCCCGACGGCACGCGCAGACGGGTGGATGTCCTCGGCCAAGTGAAGCGTCTCGTCTCAAGCCACCCCTTCTATGACCGGCGGACCACACCCGGCGCAGCGTGGAAACAGCGGGAGCTAGGCGTTGACGAGGAGCTCCTCCAGATAATTGCTACGGCGAAGATCCTCGGCTACATCCACGAAAGGGGCGATCGGATGGAGGTGCGGAGGCCGAGGTCGCCACCCATGCCGGGGACGCCAGTGTTCAGGGCCTCCGACGGGCTCCTCGGCGACTTCTTCAGCTTGGGCGAGGGGGAGCTGCCACTGAGGGTGGGCCACCTGCTCCACAGGGAGGGGGTGTCCGTCCCCATCTCGGGAAAGGAGCTCCACAGGCACACTGCCATCCTCGCGATGACCCGGTACGGGAAGAGCTACTTCGCCGGCAGAATCATGGAGGAGCTCCTCAGGCGGGGTGCGACCATCCTAACCATCGACGCCCACGGCGACTACGCCAACATGGTTCAGGATCCAAGTGGTCGGCTCCACGACTTTTTCCACGACAAGGTGACTGTCTATAGGCCTGAGGGAGCCGAAGTCCTTGAGGCACCACATGTCAGACCCCTCAGGCTGAGCGTCTCCGCATGCAGCTTCAGCGAGCTTCGCGCCCTTGCCCGTATCACTGGCAGCCTCCAGACCATACTGCTACGAAGGGCAATTCGGAGGGCAGCGTCTGAAAATCCCCTGTACATTCTCGACGACATCATCGAGAAGCTGGAGGAGGACATGCCGGAGAAGGCGGAGGGTCAGGAGCGGGTGTCTCGCATCGTGATGCGGCTCATAGACCTAAAAGGGCGCGGCATATTCAGCGAGGGCGACATCGACATCAGGAGGTTCTTCCGGCCCATGCATATGTCCGATGTCTTCCTGAGCGGCATGTCCGATTATGTTCAGGATATCATCGTTGGCATGATCTTACGCCGGATTTTCAACGCGAAGTTCAGGAAGGAGCCCTGGGCCCGGCTTCCCATATTTGTCTTCGTCGAGGAGGCACACAGGTTTGCGGCACCCCCAGGGGAGGGCGGCGGCAAGTTCTCGAGGGATATCCTAGCTCGGATAGCGGCTGAAGGTGCAAAGTTTGGAGTCTTCCTCACCGTCATCAGCCAGAGGCCTCGGCGCATCGACTCCGACATCCTGAGCAACTGCAGCAACCTCGCCATCTTTCGCGTCGTCAACAGGCAGGACCAACTCACTATACAGGCTGCGAGCGAGTCCTTCTCCGAGGACCTCCTCGAGGACCTCCCTGCCCTCGAACAGGGGGAGGCTGTTCTCGTCGGACCCCTCACTCCTATCCCCGTGATGATCAAGACCGCAGCCCGGGAAACCCGGCACGGTGGTCGAACCCCCGACATACACCGACTGCTCCTTGAGGCCCAAGATGAGGCCGAGGCAGAGAGGGAGAAGCGGGGCTTCAAGCTCCACTAGGTGTCCGTCTTGAGGTTCGCCGTCCTCGCCGACGCCCATATCGGGCGGTCCATCCCACTGGCTGTAGCGGAGCACAGACGCCGGGCCTTCTCGAAGGCCTTCAGCCGGGCTGTGGACTCCATTGTCGAGGCGAGCGTCGACTACGTATTCTTCTGCGGCGACCTATTCGAGCGGCGGACTCTCCGCCCGTACCTCGTTCAGTTCGCTCACGACGAACTATTCCGACTAGCCCGAGAGACTGAGGAAAGACATGGGAAGCAGGTCAAGGTCTTCATTATCAGGGGGAATCACGACGGTCGACCTCAGTCGGACACCCTCGACTATATCAAGCATCCCCTCGCCGACTACCTCGTTGTCTTCGACGACGAACATGTCGCCTACAGAGACGACCGGCTCCATGTCGTCGGCCTCGGTTACTACGACGAGGTCGCCAGGGCCTTCGAGGTCGTGGCGAAGCCAGCCTTCGAGGATGGCGACGGATTGCGAATCCTCATGCTCCACGGCTTCGTCGCTGGCTATAACGAGATTCCACCCTACAGCTCAAGCGTAACCATCGACCAGCTTGCAAGCGTCAAGCCAAGGTTCGTCTTCGCTGGTCACTACCACAGACGATGCCCCTATAAGCGGCTCCCCGGCGGCGGCTGGGTGATCACCCCTGGGTCGCTGGAGATGTACGACTTCGGTGAGGGACCCGAGAAGGGCTTTTATCTGGTTGAGAATGCCGATGCGGAGCCAGCTTTCCGCTGGGTCTCCATCGAGCCTATGCACGTCATGAAGCAGACCGTCGTCGGGTCTAGGAGGCGGCGGCGGCCTATCGAGTGGTATCGGGAGCACATCGTGGAGGCGGTGACTGCGTTCGTTGATGAACTCAGGCGAGCTGAAAAGCCTGGCTACCTCAGAGTAGTCGTTGAGGGAGGGCTCTCTGAGGGTTTCCCCAGCGACATCGTCCTCGACGAGGTGGATCGGCTGAGGGAGGCTGAGCCCCTTCTCCTCTGGGTTGACGTGGATACCATGGGGCTAGATCTGCCGCCGATGGCTGTCCGCCCCGAGCGGGAACAGGTCAGTGTCTCAGAGTTCTTCTCAGACTTTGGGGAGTTCGTAGAGGATATCCGGGAGATGCATGGGAGGGTCCGGGATACCCTTGAGGATGAGGCGAGCGTCCAGACGGGATTGCTGACACCGAGCCAGAGGTGGCCTCTCATCGCTGAGTGGCTAAGGCGGTTCGAGGGGCGGCGCTTCAAGGAGGAGGCTGGATGATTGAGGAGCTGACCCTCCAGGGGTTCAAGTCGTATAGGCGGCGGCAGACGGTCAGGTTCACTGCTGGAGTGAACAAGATCTCAGGACGTAACGCGTCGGGGAAGACGACGCTCCTCGAGGTGGTCCTCTTCGGATTGTTCGGGGACGTACCTGGCGTCAACAAGCGGGACTTGGTGCCCCTTGGGGGCAGCAAGCTTCGCGTCACCATAGTCTTCCGCAGCCCCTATTCGGGTCAAAGGGTGACGATCGTTCGGGAGGGATCGTTAGTTCCACGGAAGGGGGAACCCTCCGAAGACGCCGGCTTCCGAATGTCAACCTCCATCTTGGAAGTGGAAGGTGAGAAACCCTACACTCGGGATCGGGATATCCAGGGGAAGATCAGGGAGCTCCTCGGCGTCGGCAAGAGGGTCTTCTTCAACGTCGTCTACGCAAAACAGAAAGAGTTCGTCGAGATCCTCAACCCGCGCCGGGGGAGGATGGACGCCATCCTGGGGTTGACTACACCCGCCGAGGTCAAGGAGCAGCTGAGGGAGGTTAGGCGTGAGCTTGAGACCCGGGGAAAGATAGTTGAGCGGGGCGCTGTCGAGGAGCGGATCAGGAACGCGAAGACCGCCATCGCCGAGGGGAAACAGCAGATCGAGGAGATCGAGGCTAGGCGGAGGGATCTAACCGAACGCCTTAGAGAATTCAAGGCCAAGCTCGAAGCCTTACTGCAACAGGAGGCATCGGTGGATACGCTCCAGGCAGAGTTCAGGAGGCTTGAGAGGGGTCGGACGCAACTTGAGATTCTCCGCGGCCGTCGGAAGGATCGGGAGAGGGACCTTGTGGGGCTCTACGAGGCTATCGGTGAACAGCCTGAACAACGGTTGGCCGAGTTTCAGGAGCGGCGGCGGACGATTGTCGAGCTGGAGGAGCGGCTGCAGAGTATTGTGGAGGGGGACCTCGGCATGGAAAGGAGGGATATCGATGGAGAGGTCGCCCGGCTGGAGCATCAGATAGGGGAGCACTTGGAGCTGAAGGAGCAGGGGGTCGCTGTCTGCCCGAAGTGCGGTCAACAGGTCGACTACGAGCTGCTGGAGGAGGATCTGAATCTCTGGCGTGAGGAGCTAGAGGAGAAGAGGGTGCGCCTAGCAGACCTGCAGCGGGAGCTGAGGGCGACCCAGACCCAGATAAGGTCGGCCAAAGAGAAGCGTATCGAGGCAGAGAGGGCCGTCTCAAGATTCGTCGAGCAGCTGAACAGGATCGAGGAGTTGAAGGAGGCGACGCGCCAGCTTTTCGAGGACGACCAGAAGCTGGCCCAGAAGATCGAGGCGGAGAACGAGACCCTTAGACTTAGAGCCGAAGCTGAGATGGGAGCCTCCTTTGTGGCGCTGGCAGACGCTCAGAAAGCAGTCGAAGAGCGCCTCGGACGGATACGAGATGAGCTTGCTTCTGTTCAGGCCGATGCGAGGTCGGTAGAGGCGTTGCTGGTTGAGGCCGGGCGTCGCCAGGCCGAGGTGGAGCAGAGGCTGAAGGTACAGAGGGAGACGCTGGAGGCGTCGAGGGAGCTGCTGGAGCGGATCTCGGAGTACGAGACCAAGATCGGGGTCGTCGAGAGGATTATAGAACGGTACGGCGAATACGAGCAACAGCTGCGGGACAGTACGCTGAGGCTGCTGGAGTGGTTGACCTACAAGTATTTCGAGAGGCTCACCGACCAGCATGTTTACAGTGCCTGCCACATCGACAGGGAGAGCTACATACTAGAGGTGAAGCCCATCGGGAGCGATCGGCTGCTGCCGGCTTGGCGTGCGGGCGGAGGCCACGAGAGCCTCTTCGCCCTCTCGGAGCGGTTGGGGCTGCTGAGGGTGATGGGATTCCCCCACCTGCTGATCCTAGACGAGCCGACGGACGCTGTGGACTCCGAGAACATCCCCCAGTTGCTGGAGTATATTGCCCGAAGTAGCCGGGAGATCGGGCAGGTTCTGCTGGTGACCCACCACGGTCACGGCGAGGAGGAGGGCGTAAACCTGATAAGGGTGCGGAAGGTCAACGGCGAGTCGCGAGTGACGCAGGAGGCGCATTGAGCAGATAGCCCGAGCTAGGGTATCCGCTTCGGCTTGTATTTCTTCTCCTTGTACTTGCTGACGATGCGGACATGTGTGCCCTTCCGGGTGGCGGCCGATTCGATGCTCTCTGCCATCTCTTGGCACTCGCGCTGCCACTCGCAGGTCTGGCACTCGTCCTCCGCACCGAACAGGCCGATACATACAGGACGCTGACCCCGACTCATATCATCAACATCCGATTTTCCGCGACCTAAAAAGATTCCTACCTGTCGAAGTCAAGAATTTCTCGAACCCCTTATATCGCCACATCCATCAACCATAATGTGAATCGTAGATGTCCGATCTCGTAGAGTTGTTGAAGGAGCAGAGGGAGCTGGAGTTCAGTCACGTGGAGAAGCTGAAGCCTACGGTGGAAGCCGTCCCCAACAGGCTCATCTCCGCCATGCTAGAAAGCATCGTCCACGACTCGCGGAAGCATGCGGCCCTCTGCCAGGCTCTCGTCGACGTAGAGGCTGGAGCTGTCCCCCTTAGGCTTGACACGGATATGGCCACCGCCCTCCAGATGGCCCAAGCCGTCAAGCAGCACATCCGCGTTGAAGCGGATATGATCCAACGGCTGGAGTCGATGCTGGAAAAGGTCGAGGACGACAGGGTCGCCTACATCCTACGATACATCCTCGCTGACGAGAGGCGTCACCACGTCGTCCTCACGAGGATGGCCACCCTCCTAGACAGAGATGACACTGCCTACGACGAATATCTCGAACTCGCCCAGAAGTACATGTTCGTCCTCCCAGACCGCTGACCTAACAGAAGGGTTCGTTCAGATTGCTTTGGGAAAAGATATAATCACCGCCCCAGGCCTGTACGATGATCGGCATGAAGAGAGGCAGCAATAGCAGAGGTCTTGTCAACTGTTCAAAGTGTGGAGCCGTGTACGACATCACCTACGGTGGGACCTTTGCCTATACATGATGTCCGTCCAACGTCAACTGCAGCTACTCGAAATGCCCCAGTGCGGCCACGAGTTTCCCCAGGCATGGGTCTCTCTAGGAGGCTCTACTTCTGGGTGGACCGGTATAGCTCCAGGAGGGCTGCGACGAGCTCGTCTTGGGTGGGGAGCTTAGACACGGCGAGGGGAATGTTCTCGTGCCTTGCCAGGCTGACGGCGAGGGGATCTATCTGCTTCACGGGACCGTGAAGGACGACGATCCTGGGCTTGAAAGGGCTTATCTTCACCGCTATCATGGGAGACCTACCACGGCTGACGCCGACGAACACAAGCGCCCTCTCGCTGGTCGCTCCGAATATCCGGTAGAAGTCGACGCCCGACAGCGTCTGAATGGCCCTCAGGCTGTCGATGACGGTGTAGCCGAACACGTCCTTGTCGAGGGCTTCCTCCCCCTCCAGCACCTCGCCGTCGACCGCCTCGCAGATCTCCCTCGCGGACACTGGCGACGTGAACTCCCTCATGTCGATGAGAACGTCTCCGGGGCCTGTGGTGATACGAGCCAGCTGGCGGATGTACCTGCCCCCCCTCCTCTCGTCGATGTCGAGGAGGGCCCCGACGAACCGCCGTATGAAGGCGCTACCCGGGGAACGGCGGCGCCCCGCCTCGTAGTCGCTGACAACAGACGGCGAGCAGCCCAGCACCTCAGCCACCTCGACTTGATTCACCTGTAGGAGGGTCCGCCACTTCCTCATGGTCAGGCCCGGACTGGATGAGAGGACGATCTCGCCGGCTATCCTCTTCGCAAGCATCTCGCGAACAGAGTCGTTCAGGTCCATCTCTGATGAAAAGGAGTGCGTCGACATTTAAAAAATGGAAGGAGAAATGAGAGAAGCTAGAGCCCGGCCTTCTCCATGAGGAGCTGCCACCTGTGGTCGACCCAGGCCTGGATGTTGTCAATGATGTCGCCGCGCCTATCAGGCCGGAAGAGGTGGCGGAACCTTCCCTGGATCTTCAGGTACTCCTCCACTGGCTTCTTCGACTCGGGCCTCCTCGCGATGGCTCTGCTCGCAGCCGAGAGCTGGTAGACCGGCCGTCCCTCCTCGAGCCTGCACTCCCAAACCGGGAAGAAGCAGGTCTGGACGGCGAGACGGGAGACCTCGATGGTCTTCTCCGGCGGATACCTCCAGCCCCGTGCACAGGGGACGATGGCGTGGAGGAACGCGGGCCCCTCGGCCTCGAAGGCCCGCCGAGCCTTACGCATAACGTCCATCGGCCACGCGGCGCTCAGCGTCGCAACATATGGGATCTCATGCGCGATGACGATCTCGTCTATCGGCTTCTTCCACTCCTTCTTACCCGGGATGACACGGCCGGCCGGGCTCGTCGTCGTCGCAGCTGCGTAGGGGGTTCCGCCGCTCCTCTGGATGCCGGTGTTCATGTAAGCCTCGTTGTCGAGCAGAACGTAGGTGAAGTCGTGCCCCCGCTCCAGGGCGCCGGAGAGGGCCTGGATGCCGATGTCGTAGGTGCCGCCGTCGCCGGCGAAGGCAACCACATCGAGGGTATCGTACTTGGCCAGCGGCCCTTTGCCCTTCTTCCTCATCGCCTTCCAGGCGGCCTCTATGCCGCTCGCCGTGGCCGCGGCGTTCTCAAAGGCGCTGTGTATCCAGGGCAGGTTCCACGCGGAGTAAGGGA
>CAZRAV010000027.1:0-8641 GCA_964598175.1 uncultured Candidatus Bathyarchaeia archaeon
TCATCCATATCCCCCAATCGTAACCCACTTCAGGACAACGCATTAAAGCAGACGCGATAGAAGAACTCGTATTCTGATTACCATGATTCGAAGACGGCTCTATTTATGCGATTGCAGAACATGATAGAGATAAGATTGTTGAAGGCGTAGATGTTGCTGGTCTAGGAGGTCGCGAGCTCCCTGACCTTCTTCATGTTTTCGGCATCGCTTCTGTGGTCGTCCACGGGCGTCTCCATGATCATCGGCACATCGGCAAGTCGGCTGTGCAGGATGAGCCTGAACCCCTCATCCCCAATTTCGCCCAGGCCTATATGCTCATGGTGGTCGACCCCCGAGCCAAGACTGCCAACAGAGTCGTTAATATGCACACACATCAGCCGTTCGAAGCCGATGACGTCGTTGAAAGCCGCCAGCGTCTCAGCCAGTCCCTCAGGGGTCCTCAGCTCATATCCCGTGGCGAAGGCGTGGCACGTGTCGAAGCAAACGGCGACTCGTCCAGAGTCTTCCACGCCCTCTAGGATCAGTCGCAGCTCCTCAAAACTCGAACCCACCTGATTGCCTGAGCCCGAGCCGTTCTCCAGGAGAACCGTCACGGGTTCGTCGGACCGATCGAATGCGATGTTGATGGCGTCTACGATGCGGGCGATGCCCAGGTCGGTGCCAGCACCCAAGTGGCTTCCGAGGTGGGTTACGAGGAACTGTACCTCGAGGGCTGAGCATCGGGTCAGCTCCACTGTGAGAGAGTTTACCGACCTTTGGTAGATCTCGTCATCTGGAGAGGCGAGGTTCAGGATATAGGGCATGTGAGCGAACACGGGGTCGATACCCGTCCTCCGCCGCTTCTCCCTGAAGGCCTCTATCTCGTCTTCCTTGAGGAGTCTGAAGCCCCAGCTGCGCGGGTTCCGGGTGAAGATCTGGAAGGTGTCACAGCCCAACTCCATGGCGCGGTCCACGGCTCTGTCGATGGCGCCTGAGATTGAAACGTGGAAGCCGATCTTCACCGTGGCCGATTCCATTCGTGAGTATCGTATATGGGAACTATTTAGTATTGATTGCTTTCAAATGTATTTTGTTTTAATTATCTGTTTTATCCTTGTCCAAAATCCCTGGCGGAGATGGGCGTGGGTGAGGCTATGAATCTCTACCTTGGTTTATCTACAATTCGCTAGTGCGGGGAAGTCAGCCTGCGCAAAGGGTGACGGAAACCTCCTTAAATACTGTGAGGTACGGTAAACTGTTCAACCCGCGAGGTGACCCAGACGATTCAGCTGGAGGCCTTCAGAGTCCTGCTCAGCTTGTCGATGCTCGGCTACGCTTCTTGGAGCGACCTGAGGACGAGGGAGGTCTCAGACCTCACTTGGATCGTGTTCGGTGGTCTAGGCCTCATCTTGGATCTCTACGAGTTGGCCACGGGTGGGTTGAGCCTCATGGCACTTGCGGTACCTGTCATGTTCTCGACGGTCCTCTCTTTCTCTCTCGGATACCTTGGGCTCTTCGGCGGCGCGGACTTCAAGGCCTTCGTCGCCCTCGCACTCCTCCAGCCGTACGCGCCCCTGCTCGTCAGGCCCGCTCTCGACATCGCCTCGGTCGTCTACCCGCTGACAGTCTTCTCGAATTCGGCTCTTGCCGGTGCCTCCTTCGCCCTCGTCCTCCTCGTCAGGAACCTATTGGCTGCCCCGGGAGGCTCGCCTCTGTTCGAGGGCCACGAGTCCGAGACCTTTTGGATGAAGTTCATCGTCCTTATCTCCGGTGTGAAGGTGAGGCTGGATTCGGTGAGAGGTCCCCCATTCCAGTACCCCCTTGAGGTAGCGCCGATGGAGGAAGGAGCGGAGCGGAGGCTGGTGCTGATGCCGGATCTGGAGGACGACGAGGCGGCCTTGGAGGTCTTCCAGAGGCTGAGGCGCGCCGGGGTCGAGGAGGTCTGGGTCTCCCATACCCTCCCCTTCTTGGTCTTCATAACCTTTGGCTACGTCTCCGCACTCCTAGTGGGAGATGTGGCGCTGTGGGTAATGATGCGGATTCTTTCTCCATGATAACGTTCGCGCTTGCTTAGAAACGACCGAGGCTGACGACGCCGATCTCCGAGGTGAAGTCGATGTAGACGTTGCCGTCCACATCCTTCATGACCGCCCCCTTGGACTCGGCTATGGTGACTGGCTGAACGAGGTAGACCCCAGGCGGCACATACTTGTTCCGCTTCTGGAGCAGCGCCCTAGACCTCGGCCCAGGCAGAGGAGTGACGATGTCAGGTACCTTGCTCATGGTCCATCACGATACCTCGAGAGGTTCGATTAATAACAATTATCACGTCAGGAGAAGCCTCGGGGATCCGAAGCCGTACCCCCTCATCTGCCTCTTTTCGGCTCCCTGACGAAGAGGAGGATCATCGGGATGGAGAGCGCTTCCAACGTCGACCCTACGGCCAGCAGAAGATGGGGGTTGTAGTCGTAGAGGTATCCGCCGAGAAAGGAACCGGGCAGCGAGACCAGGCCCGTGATGGTCGCCATCAGCCCCATGATCTTGCCCCGGTCCCTTTGGGGGACGATGTCGGTGATAAGCGCCTGCCAAGCAGGCCCGCCCATGTAACCGCCCATCCTCAGCCTTCCTCCTCCGAGGCCGCCGGCTACGCCGATGATGCCATATGCAGCGAGCAGGTGGTTGTAGTCCCTCAATAGGAGAAGGCTGAGGGAGTCGACAGGGCCGAGACTTCTGGCGAGCAGTATGGGAGGGACCCTGCCGAATCGGTCGGCTATGAGGCCACTGAACAGGTATAGGGGGACAGAGATGCCCATGGCGACGGTCTGCAACAGTCCGTATTGGGTCGTGTTAAGGCCGATCTCGTAATAGGCGTATGGCGGGAGGAAGGACCAGACCATTCTCATGGCGAACCCGGCGATAATGGAGACGACGAGCATGGCGAAGATGGTTTTGTGGAGACGCCTTAGCGGAGCGAAGATGCTTTCCCTCTCTCCCGAGTTTTCTCCATCGGGGTTCTGGGGTGTGTTCCCTACCATCAGGGTTTCCTTGAGGAATATGGCTCTGACGACGGCGGCTACGATAGCGGCGACGGTGAACATCATTAGGCCGACTCGGACGCCGCGGCCTATCCCCATCAAGTTAAGGTAGTAGCCGCTGACAACTGGCATGAAGATCTGGGGCGTCGATGTAAGCATCCGGTACGCGCCGAAGGCGGCACCCCTTCTCTCGTCTGGGAGGGACTCGGCTATGATGGCGTTGAACGCCGGCGAGTAGAGGGATGCCACGGCGTTGATGATCATGCCTGGGGCGACCCAGGGCCACGACTTCGCAAGGAGCAGGGTGATGGGCGCTATGACGCGCATCGAGGTTCCGAAGACTATGACTCTCTTCCGCCCTATGCGATCGGCGAGTATGCCGCCGGGAAGCTGGAATAGGATGCGGCTGGTGTTCTGGATGGTGGCGAGGAGGCCTACGATGGTGACCGGCGTGTTGAGCTCATGTAGCAGGTAGAGGGTCCACCAGAGTTCCCAGAGTCCGTTGAAGATGTGGTAGAGCATGTTTGTGGAGGAGATTGTGATGATATTCCGGTTGGAGAACACCTGTTTGAGGATCGAGGCCACTCGAATCTACCCATGGGGTGATGCCTTTCGCATCATGAGTTGTTTGGAGGATAAATGCGTTTCGCTAAGCCGTTACGAGAGAAAAAACGGGGAGAAGGGGCGATGGGCGGCGGTCATGGGACAAATAGGGAGAGCAGGGCTTTCTCCGTGTGCATCCTGTTCTCCCCCTCGTCGAAGACGACGCTCTGCGGCCCCTCGATGACCTCGTCGGTCATCTCCTCGCCCCTGTACCCGGGCAGACAGTGCATGAAGATGGCGTCCGGCTTCGCCCATCCCAGGGTCTCCGTGTTGATCTGATATTTGGCGAAGGCCCTCTTCCGCTCCTCGATGTCCTTGTGCCCCATGCTGTGGAAGGTGTTCGCGTAGACGACGTCGGACCCCTTCAGGGCTTCCTCCAAGTTGTCGGTGACGACGACCTCGGTGCCGCGTTTCTTCGCGTTCTCCTCAGCGAAGTTGGTGACGGTCTTGGCGGGGCTCCACCCTTTGGGAACGGCGACGTGGATGTCCATGCCCATGAGGCTGCTGCAGACTATGAGGGTCTGGCAGACGTTCCACGGGTCGCCGACGTAGGCGAGCTTCAGCCCTTCGAGCCTACCCTTGTGCTCGCGTATGGTGAGCATGTCCGCCAATCCCTGGCATGGGTGGGTGAGGTCGGTGAGGGCGTTGATGACGGGGCTCACCATGTACTCAGCGTACTCCTCGACGATCTCCTGGCCGTAGGTCCTGATGACGAGGGCGTCGCAGTAGCGGTCGATGATGCGGGCCGTGTCCTTGATGGGCTCCCCCCGGGCGAGCTGCATCTGCGCAGGGACCGCATAGAAGCTCTGAGCGCCCAGGTGGGCGATGGCCGCCTGGAAGCTGAATCGGGTGCGTGTGCTGTGCTTCTCGAAGACCATGGCGACCGTCCGCCCCTGCAGGTACTGGTGGGGCTCCTTCATCGCAAGCTTCCGCTTCAGGTCCGCTGCGATGTCGAGAATGAAATTGATCTCTACAGGCGTGAAGTCCATCAGCGTCAGAAAGTCCCTTCCCCGGAGCCGATCCTTCATACTCATACCGGATTCCTCACCATAAATGGAAGTCATCGAATCTTAACATTTCTGGTCAGAAGTCAGTATGCCGATCTGCTCTAGGACATGCTCCCTAATACGGCGCGGCTCAGGCAGGTCAGCCACTATCTTGCCATCCCTAACGAGCGGTCTCAGCATCGCATCCATCCCACTTCCGCAATTGGGGCATTGGGCCGTCTGACCCCCGTATGGTTTGACGAGGTCGACGAGACATCTTGGACACCGCCAGACCTGCTTTCTGCCACCCATCTTTCCCCTCTTGGCGGCGGGGCGGCCCTCGACCTCGACGATGTCAAGGGCGAAGTCGATGGGGGGAGCGCTACTGATGTATGTGCCCACACCGAAGGCGTCTGCCCCGGCCTCAGCCAGCACCCTGACGGAGTCGACGTCTATGCCGCCTGAGATGAAGATCTTTACGTGCTGATGGCCGCGTAGGTCGAGCTCCCAGCGGACCTCCCTTATGATATCGACGAAGCTACCACGCCTCGACCCCGGCGTGTCGAGCCTGACTCCCTGCAGCCGTTCACCGAGGGCGTCCGCAGCCATCACCGCCTCCGTCTTCTCGTCGAAGTAGGTGTCGACCAGTGCGATCCGGGGCACCTCAGGCGGCATCACCTCGTCGAATGCCTTCCACGCCGTGACCTGGTCGCCGAACACGATCATCAGCGCGTGGGGCATCGTCCCCATGGGATCAGCCCCGATGGCCTCCGCCCCCCGCAGGCTTGAGACTCCGTCTAGGCCGCCGATGTACGCCGCCCTGTCGAGGACAGGCGCCAACGCAGGGTGCATCCGACGCACGCCGAAAGCGACGACGATTTTCTCTCCGGCCGCTATCCTCACGCGGGCCGCGCGCGTCGCGACTCCCGACTCCTGGCAGATGAGGCCTAGGAGCGGCGTCTCCATCAAGCAGAAGTCGTAGTAGGCGCCCTCGATGATCATGACCGGCTCGCGGACGCCCTCCTTGTCGGTGGGATAGAAGACGCTCCCCTCGGGCATCGAGTATACGTCGACTGGCAGCCCCTCGAAGAGGTGAGCAACCTCCTCGACGCCGCATAGGACCCCCCAAGGCATGCCGTCTGGAAGGTGCCCAGCAGTCACCTCGGCGACAACCCTGATACTATCCTTCCCCTTCGCTTTCAGCACCTCTCTCGTCCTGACGAAGTAGACGTCGGTCGTCCGGCCTGTCTTTATCTCTTCGCCCGTGGCGATGTGAAATGGCTTCATAACGCTCTGTCCTCCCCTAGCAGCCCCCCTCTGATCAACGCCTCCGAGGATGTGATCTCGGCTCCGTACATCTGCTCCATGTAGCTGAGGCTCGTCTTCTGAGCCTCTTCGGTCGGGGCCTCGACACAGTCCCGTGGAACTACGACTTGGTATCCACGGAAGAAGGCGTCAGCCGCCGTATGCTGGATGCAGATGTTCGTAACTAGCCCCGTGAGCACGATGGTGTCGACGCCGAGCTCCCTCAGCAAAGCCTCGAGGCCTGTGGCGTAGAAGCAGCTGTATCGCCGCTTCTTGACGTGGTGATCGCCCGCCTCAGGCCGTAGCTCATCGACTATCTTCGCGCCCTCCGTTCCGTCGACGGCGTGGCTTGGCCAGATGTCGAACTCGCGGTCGCCCTCGGGCAGGTGGGCGTCCGTGACGTAGACCACGGGTATTCCCACACCCCGAGCGTAGCCGAGCAGCCTCCGAATTTTCGGCATAATCTTCGATGCCCGCTCGCTCCCCAGCACGCCGGAGACGAAGTCGTTGATCACGTCTATAACTATGATGGCAGGCTTCATCTCTTCAAACCTCCGGGCACACAGCCCTTTTGATGTTTCTCTGCGCTTTCATATAATATTTTAAACCATTGTTTGCTATCCTACGTGCTCGAAAAATGAAATGGGATATTAGAAATTCGTTAGTAAGAATATCTTAGAGCCTACTTCTCTCGCGCGCACGTGTGCTTGAGCGGGTTAATGGACTCTTTTTCGAAGTTATATGGAGGATAATAGATCTGTGGAAAGCCAGATTCTCCTCTCTAAAAGACTATACATCCAAGAAGACGGAGGCATAAAGCCCCAGAGCCAATGACGAGATCACGTTGAGTCCACAAGGGGGTTGGAGACTTTGAGAAAGCTGTAATCCTTGAAGTCTTCCGTGTTCTCGGTGTGGATGGCTTCAACGCCGTTCTCCTTTGCCGTAACCGCCAGAACACAGTCGAAGATGGCGCCCCCCTTGAGCTTCAGCTCCTCTGCGAGCTGGAAAACCTCTATGGGCGCCATCGGTGTTGGGTTCACCTTCTCTATCTCGCGGCACTCCCAGAGGTCGATGCAGATTTCGGTGGCCTCCTCAACCGGGATGGGATGCTCAACCCTTCGGAAGTCCGTGATGACGGCGAAGAGCTCGTAGATGACTTGGGGGGAGATATAGGCTTCGATCTCGCCCTGCAACGCCTTTTTGAGGAGTTCGCCCGCCTTGGCTTGGTGTGGGGACGCCCTGTTATGGGCATGAACGAGGATGTTGGTGTCAAGCAATACTCTCATAGATCTCTCTCCGCGTCAGCCGTCCCATCAGTCGACCGAGGTCAGGTGGACGCTCAAGCCGGTCAAGGATTCTCCTCCCGGCCTCTGCGCGCCGCATCACGCGTAGATGTACCTCCCCCCTGCCCACGACTTCGATGCGAAGCCTGTCGCCCTCACTCAAGCGCAGCTTCTCCCGGATCTCGCGTGGAAGATACAGTTTATCCTTGTAGTAGGTTGTCTCAGCCAAGCCAGACACCATCATTACCCAATTATTTGGGTAATAAAAACATTGTGACGTCAACGCAAACCTAGATCTATCCCCTGATAGTTCTCGACTCATAAACTTCCTTCGGACTAACGTGAGTAGGCCATTTCTCGGATTATCCCTGTTGCTGTTGGAGGGGGTGACGATGAAGGTGACTGTAAGGTGAAAACCTTTATACGCCGAGACGTTTTCAGAGTTTGTGCATTTCGGAAACCTGAGTCGACAAGGTTGAGAACGGGATGAGCGGAGCTTGGAGAACTGTCGTCGATGCTGAGAGGCTAATCCTCGGTAGGATGGCGAGCATCGTGGCCAAACGCCTGCTGAAGGGAGAACGCATCGAGATAGTGAACGCCGAGAGTGTAGTCGTGTCAGGTAAACGGCTCCAGGTGATCAAGGATTGGAAGAGTTTCCTCGAAGTTGGCGGTCGAGGGCGGGGGCCTACCCATTGGCGGAAGCCGAACACCATCGTCCGGAGGACCATCCGGGGGATGATCCCCTACAGGAAGCCTCGTGGCAGGGAGGCCTTCAGGCGTTTGAGGGTTCACATCGGCGTCCCCGAGGAGCTGGCCGATGTCGAGAAGGAGAGTATCCCAGAGGCTCATGCGAGCAGGCTCGGCGGCAGGTACGTGACCGTCGGGGAGATAGCAGAGAACATAGGCTGGAAGAGGTAGAGGCACAGTTCAAGTAGATTTTTATTGGAGGATTGGATAGGAGGGAGCGAAGCCCGATGTCGACGAAGAGGAAGAAGCTGCTGGTGACGGGCAAGAGGAAGACTTCGAAGGCGAGGGTCCTCATCACCGAGGGGAAGGGGCGGGTTCGCATCAACAACACCCCCATCCACCTATACCAGCCGGAGATCGCGAGGATGAAGGTGATGGAGCCTCTCATGCTGGCGGGCGACGACACCGTCAACAAGGTCGACATCAGGGTCAAGGTCAAGGGCGGCGGCTACCTGAGCCAGGCCGAGGCAGCCAGGATGGGCATCGCCCAGGGCCTCACCAAGTGGACCAGGAGCAAGAGGCTCAGAAACACCTACCTGGAGTACGACAGGACGATGCTGGCCGGAGACGGACGCCGCAAGGAGTCCAAAAAGTTCGGCGGACCCGGCGCACGGAGAAGAAAACAGAAGTCATACAGGTAGCAGCCCCAGGATGGCGTTCTCATGGTCAGGATGATCTCACCCATTGTCAGGCGCGGCGCCAA
>CAZRAV010000028.1:0-2492 GCA_964598175.1 uncultured Candidatus Bathyarchaeia archaeon
CCTCCAACCCCTCCCCAGGCTCTACCCTTCCCGCTGGAAGAAGCCAGTCTCCATAGTCGGGATTTTCCACACTTGCATGCCTCACAAGTAAGACCTTATTGTTGTTAACCGTCGTCGCACAGACAATCAATGTCAACACATCCGAAGATCCCAATTTTGCCTCAGATTCATCTCCATTCAATGTTGTAATGGAGCCCGTCAACTTACTAAGTAGATCACCAACGGCGTCACCGTCACCTCTACGATGGCTGCGAGGAGAAGCAAGGGAGCTATCCTCCAGATGAACAACCTCAACGATTTGCCTAACTCGGCCTTGATGCTGCCCCTGCCCCGTAGGCGGTTTACCAGCTGGTATCCGAGGCCCATTCCAGCGGCCGAGCTTAGGAGGATGGTCGGTATCTCGATGACGCCGTGGGGGAGGAGGGCGGCCGCCGTGAACAGGAGGCCTTGTTCTAGTCCGACGCTGTGGGAGAACCATCCTATGAAGAAGCCGTTGAGGACGGTGAAGAAGAGGGAAGGGATGCTGAAGAAGACGCCTGACACCATCCAGAGGAGGCTCTTGAAGAGATTGTTGCCCAGTATGAAGAGAAAGAGCATCGGGAGGCTCATGCCCTCCACATCGGGGAGAGCCCCCAGCACCTCCTCCAGCAGATCGACGGGAATCACTTCTCCGAGATAGAAGCCCATTGCGAGGGAGAAGATGAACAGCAGCAGGCAGAGCAGGAACAGGGGACGCAGCCCCCAGACATAGTCCGAGAACCTTCCGAAGACGAATGCCACCAAACCAGGTGGCTGACTCTCTGGAGACCCTTCACTCAACGGTCCGTAACCTCCCCTTCGACCTCTCTCTGGGCTGCCCATATATCCCGGGCGAGCACGGTCCTCCTGTGTTCCCGCCGAGCGTTAGTGACAGCCACTTTAGCGATCCTAGAGCCGTAGTCCCCGATGACGCGTCTGAGCTCCTCGCTCGCCTCCTCGCTGACCCTGAGGTCGCCACACTTCTTGATGAGCCTCCGCATTGGCGCCAGCGTGAACTCCTCGGCCATCGACCATCCACCAACCAGATTTAAGAGGGCAAACTGCCTATTTTAGTTTCCGTAGCAGATGCTAAACCTCATCCTAGTCGAAGCAGCCCTCGAGACCGTCCCACCTAGCATCCAGCACCATCCCTCGGTGAGGAGGAACGCAAAGAGGCGGGGGAAGAAGCCGGCGGAGACCCTGCTGGATCGAAGCCTCCACCACGCGGCCATGAAGGGGCTGCCCAACAGCCAGAAACGGGGGAGGCCTGACATCGTCCACTTCTGCCTCCTGGAGGCCCTAGGAGCACCGCTGAACCGTGAGAGGGGTCTCAGGGTCTGGGTGCATACGATTGGAGGCTACGCCATCGAGGTCGCTCCGGAGGCGAAACTGCCTAGGGACTGCTCACGGTTCAACAGCCTCATGGAGCAGCTGTTCGTTGAGGGGCGGGTCCCACCCAAAGGGGAGAAGCCGCTGCTGTCGCTCAGCCGCATGGGTCTCCCCACCCTGTTGGAGAAGATTGGGGCCTCCTTCATCGTCGCCCTGACGAGCCATGGGAAGCCGCATAGCTTAGAGGAGATTTGCAGACGCCTCGTAGAGGAGGAGAACCCAGCGGTCTTCCTCGGCGCCTACCCCTCCGGTCAGATGGAGGACGAGACGCTAAGCCTCGCGGACGAAGCCATTAGCATATACCCTGAAGCCCTTGAGGCATGGGTTGTCGCCTCGCGGCTCATCTACGAGTTCGAGCGTGCCCGTGCGTATCTGCCCCGAATGAAAAAAGGCAGGGAGACACTATAACCTGCATACATGATGCACTAAGGGTGCGTGGCGTCACTTTGGGCAACCCATGATGGCGACTTGAGACCCTTGCATCCCCTTGCGGTTACGGGGATGAAAACCTGTTCGAGAGTTACCTATAATATGGGTCGAGCGCTCGCGGCAGACAATACTTGAGGTTGAAGCGCTGATCCAATGCTTCGGTCCTTCAGTCTTTGTCCTTTTTCGGGTGTGGTTTCTTGGCCTTTTTTTCCTGTTTCTTGATTTTGTTTTTGATCTTCGAACGGATCATCTTGCGGTTTGCTTCTAGGGCCTCATCTAGTTGTTCTTGAACCTCCTCCAGGAGCTCCTCGGCTGAGTCTGTGTTGCCCTCCTCCAGCAGCTCCATCGCATCGTTGAGGAGGTCTTGGGCGTTCTGAATTTCCTCCTCGATCTTGGAGGTGTCTTCACCCCTTTTTCCAAGCCTTTTGGCGGTGGCGTTTAAGACTCTGATCTTTGCCTCAAGCTTGTTCATCGACTTGATGAGCTTCGATATGCCCAGTCCGTTGAGCTCGTCGACACTCTCGTCGATCTCTTCAACCGCGTCGTCCAGCTCGTCTATGGCATCAGCCACATCTCCAGCGGCGAGTAACATCCTGATCCTCTCAAGCTTCATCTTTGTATTTTGCAGTGCAGCGGTGACCGAGACTACGGCTCCA
>CAZRAV010000028.1:2592-8333 GCA_964598175.1 uncultured Candidatus Bathyarchaeia archaeon
TCGACATCGTACCCCTCATCCTTCAGCCGCTCCGCCGTTGCGTTGACCCGAGCTAAGAATGCATACGCCCTCTCGATAGCGACCTTCAAAACCACAGCCCTCTCCGCGGCCTCTTCAACCGTCTCATATTCGGCGGAGATGGAGATCGTTACCGTGAAGGATGCCTGAGTGGTGGCGTCGCCCGTCGAGGCGGTGACGTTATAGGAGCCCTCGGGAGCGTCGCTTGACAATAGGACCGTGGTATCGTAGTCGCCGTCCTCGTCTGCTGAAATTGTAATGTTGTATATGATTCCCAGCGTGCTATTGACTAGGATGGTTATATTTACGTTTGGATCTGTTGTGCCGAAGATCTCAACGTCTTCCCCGGGGGCATAGTCTTCCCTGTCGGTGGAGACAGTGATGGATGTCGCACCTACGAATACAGCGAGGCCCGGAGACGCCATGAGAGCCAGAATCAGCAGCGCCGATACCTTCCTATTCACCTTCGTTCACCACTCCATAGAGCAGCTGAGCTGATATTAGAGGAACCCGCCGGAACACCCTGGAACATCCGTTTCATGCGCCACCGCCTTCCACACGGTATCTCGACCTTATCCTCACCATGCTCTGCCCCCCGACGCTCCTGACATCGACTATCCCCTCCCTCTGAAGACGCCGGATCATCCTCCAAGCACTTGTCCGGGGGATGCTGAAGCGCTCGCGTATCTCGGTGGCGAACGCCTCCCCGCCTGACTCGGCCAGGAACCTTATCACATCCCTGTCGTCGAACCTCAGATGAGGTTTCTCCTCGAACAGGGCTTCAAGATCAATTTCCCCTTTCACCTCGGCCTCCGGCTTTCTCCTGAGAGTGAATACGACCACAACCAGAGCCAGAGTGACAACCGCAGCCCCGAGGACAACCCAGGTGTAGGGGGTCTCCGGCGCCCTCGCCTCCGCCGCCGCGGCCTGCGCATTCTCTGCCAAGGCCTCCGCCCCCGTATAATCCCCGGCCTCAAATGCGTCTTCGGCCTGTTGGAGGAGTCCCTCAGCATCATCAAGACCGACGGTCCGCCCCTCGTCCCTTGCGGCTGAGATGGAGGTTGATACCGAGTTTATGGCTTCCTCTGCTGAGGATGCAGCTGATTCGGCGCTCTGTGCAGAGGTCTTGGATTGGGTTGCATGCTGTTCTGCCTCGACGTATTGATTGGCGTTGAGGGCATCGTATGCCTGTTGCAGCAGCGTCTCGGCCTCTTCTGCGACGATACCCTGGGCTTTGACAGTCTCGATGGTCGATTCGGCGTCCTTGATGAGCGCGAGGGCGTGCTCTCTCGTCCCCACGATTCCGACGGTGTAGGTCACCTCCACTTCTCCAGCGGGCATAGTGAGGACTGGCCTACCGTCGAGGCTGCTCATGGTGAGGGGGTCGACGTTGATGCCGACTATCGTCGAACCCTCGGGCAGCAGGACGCTGGAGGAGATGTTCGTCGAGACCGAGAAGACCCAGATCTGCGCAGACTTGTCCGTGAGGTCGGGCGTAACATAATAGAAGGAGACCGAGGTCGAGGCCAGCGAGTCCACCATAAGGCCACCGTCGATAGCGGAGAAGTCGAGGGGAAGCCCGTCCTGATCCTCCACGATGAGATCCTGGTAGAGAGAGCCGAAGAGGGTGATGTTCACCCTGGCCAGTGTTGGGTCTACGTCAGCTGTGTAGTCGACGGCCACGACGCCATCAGCGTAAACGGTGAAAACGAGCTCCCTCGACGTGTAACTCGGCTGGGCTACTACGGCCTGTGTCGCCATCAGCAGGGCTAGGATGACCACAACTGGGAATGGTGTGAAATTCGCGTACTCACAACGCATTGGCCAACTCGACGATCATCTCAGGTGTTTGCTCATTTTAAGGTTCTGAATCCCAAATATATGATGACATTGATTTCGTACCTGTGTTGTTTGACGAGGCTTTCTACCTACGGCTTTAGGCGTTTCTCGACCATCGCTATTCTGCGTTCGAACTCTTCGAGATCATGAACGCCATAGTCGCCCACTGCCTCCCCCGAGCGGTCGAGGTGGTAGGCGTGGATGCCGAGCTGCCTTGGTGCCTCATAGTCGAACTTCAGGTGGTCGCCGACATGCGCCATGGCCTCCGGGGCAACCCGCACGATCTGGCAGATCCTATGGTAGAACTCAGGCGACTTCTTGACCACTCCGAAGTCCGAGGGGGCGGAGAATACATGGGTGAAGAAGCCGTCTAGGTCTCCGAGCTGGACCTCGAGGAACTCCCTGATTGTGTTCGAGGTCACGATGAGGATGTGCTTGTCACTGAGCTGCTCTAAGACGCCTCGGGCCTCGGGATAGACACGACAGGTTTCCCTCCGCCGCTCCAGCAGCTCCCGCCAGTCCCCGAGTAGCCCCAGCCTCCGGAACCAATAGCCAACGTCGTACCACTCAGGCCGCTCGTCTCCCACCTCCCGATACTCTGAGAGAACATGCTCCCGCGCGGCTTCGAGGCTGATGCCGCGCTGCTCGGCGTGGAGCCGAGGAATGTCTTCCTCCCAGATTAGGTTGCTGAAGCTAGTGTCTACGAGGGTCCCCTCCATGTCGAAGCTGACGACCTCTATGCGGCCCATACGCAGTCCTATGCAGCATCCATCGTAAAAAGGATGCTGGAGTTCAGTAAGCGTTAAGCATACTGTCCCCCATCTTTACATTTGGTGGGTTATGAGCAAGCTCATTATCACGGCGGCCGTCACAGGCGGCGAGCCCGTCTCCCGGGAGATGACGCCCTACGTCCCTTGCTCCCCTGAGGAGATCGTCCAGGAGACGGTGAAGTGCTGGGAGGCAGGCGCATCTATCGTCCACCTGCACGCGAAGGAGGCCAAGACAGGGAAGCCTGCGCCCGACCCTAACCCGCCGCTTAAGCAGTACATCGAGATGATCCGAGACAGGTGCGACATCATCATAAACGTGACAACAGGCGGAGGGCGGCGGGCCACGGCCGAGAAGCTGGACGAGATGATCCGGGAGCGGTGTGGGCTGGGGCAGGAGATGTCCTCGATGAACATGGGCTCCATCAACAGCTGGGTCAGGCCCTACCGGGGGACCTTCATGAATCAGATTCCGACCATCGAGCGGTGGGCCGGCTACATGAGGGAGGCCGGCGTCAAGCCCGAGCTGGAGATCTACGATACGGGGATGATCAACACTGCGAAGATGTTAGCGGAGAAGGGAGTCTTCGAGGAGCCTCTCCATGTCCAGTTCGTCATGATCGGCGCTACGGGCATCTCGCCGACGCCTAAGGCCCTCCTCTACTGCCTCGACCAGATCTCGGATGGATGGACGTGGTCTGTGTGCGCGATGGGGCGCCACGAACTCCCCATGGGGGCGGTGGCGATGACCCTGGGCGGCCACGTCCGCGTCGGCTTCGAGGACAACATCTACATCAGGCGGGGCGAGCTGGCCGTGAGTAATGCGCAGCTGGTGGAGAAGGTCGTCACCATAGCCGAGGCCCTGAACATCGAGGTGGCGACTCCGGACGAGGCGAGGCGGATCCTCGGGCTGGGAAGGGTGTAGAGGTTGGACAAGCTCATTATCACGGCTGCAGTCACGGGCGGCGAGTACGTGTCGAAGGCTGCGACGCCCTATGTCCCAAGCACAGTCGATGAGATCGTGGAGGAGGTGGCCTGCAGCGTCGAGGCAGGCGCGTCCATCGTCCACCTCCACGCGAAGGATCCCGAGACGGGTGAGCCCTGGGCTGGCGACCCCAACCCGGTGCTGAAGGAGTATGTCGACCGCATCCGGGAGCGTGTCGATGTCGTCATCAACCTCACCACCGGCGGCGGGAGGGTCGGCAACCCGCCTGAGAAGTGGGATGAGCTGGTCATGGCGCGGTGCAGGCTGGGGCAGGAGATGATGTCCCTGAACATGGGGACGATGAACAGGTGGGCGGAGCACCCGACGGGCCGGATCTTCCTGAACACCGTCGACATGATCGAGCGGTGGGTCGGCTACATGGTGGAGGCCGGAGTCAAGGCCGAGCACGAGGTCTACGACACGGGGATGATCAACGTCTGCAGGCAGCTCGCGGAGAAGGGGATCGTCCCTGAGCCCCTGCACATCCAATTTGTGATGGTGGGGAGGACAGGCATCCTGCCAACGCCGAGAGCCCTCCTCTACTGCCTCGACCAGATCCCGGAGGGGTGGACTTGGTCGGTGTGCGCCCTCGGCAGGCATGAGATCCCGATGGCGGCCGTGGCCATGACACTGGGCGGTCACGTTCGCGTCGGCTTCGAGGACAACATCTACCTCAGGCGTGGGGTTTTTGCGAAGAGCAACGCCGAGCTCGTGAGGAAGGTGGTGAACATCGCGAAGGAGCTGGATAGGCCTGTGGCCACGCCCGACGATACGAGGCAGATGCTGAGGCTGAGAAGGTCCTAACCGAGGACAATGCCGGCCGGGTCGATTTCCTCCCTCAACAGCTTGAGCTCCTCCTCCGTCGGTGGCTCCGTTGTCGAGACCTTGTCGGGGATGAGGAGCTCGAAACCTGTATTCTCCACCACGTCTTCCACCGTCACCCCTGGGTGGACGAAGAGGAGCTTCATCCTCTTCGACGACGGGTCGAAGCCCATCACGCCGAGCTGGGTGATGACCCGGTAGGGACCAGTCTCCGCTGGCAACCCAGCTATCTCCCGGGCGCCTGGGCCCGTCAGGTAGCCGGGGGTGGTCAGGAAGTCGAGCTTCTCGACGAAGCGCCGCCTGTCATGGCGCATGAGGATGATGGTGCGGCGGCAGAGGGAGCCGGCGTCGTTGCCCCCGCCGCTGCCGGGGAGCCTCACCTTGGGCTGCGCGTGAGATCCGATGACGGTGGTGTTCAGGTTCCCGTAGGGGTCGATCTGGGCGGCGCCAAGGAAGGCGTAGTCGACGAAACCGAGCTGGGCGCAGCTCATCACGTAGTCCATGCTCGCCGCCATCACGGCCCTGTGGAATGTACGGCTGTCCCCGACGCTGATGGGGATCATCGGGATCCTCGGCCCTATGCCTCCGGCCTCGAAGATGATCAGCAGTTTCGGGGCGTGGAGCCTCTGAGCCAGCATGCTGGCGATAATGGGGAGGCCCGTCCCCACCAGCACAGACCTACCGTCCTCGAGGACGCGGCTCGCGGCGCACGCCATAAGCTCCGTAGTGTTGTAGCCCATCATCCTCGCCTCGCCCACGGCGCCCTTAGCGGCGTCTCGAGCGCCTCAAGCCGTCGAAGGTACTCCATCTTCTCTCTTCCGCCGACAAGCTCGATGTAGTCTGAGAAGTCTTCGACGGAGAAGACGTACCTGTTCAGGTATTCTCTGACTCCCTCCTCCGTCCTGCTGAGGTTGAGCCACTCGGCCATGTGCTCCTCATCCGAGTAGTAGACGCCGGGCATGTTCCCCGGATGGGAACCGTATGGGATCTCGCAGACTGCGTCGACGAGGAAGAAGGGGATGGCAGTGCGGTCGGGCGCCCCCCGTATCTCCTCCTCGTCCACAATGTGCTCCGTGGTCAGGATGAGCCTCTTCGACGCCCGGGCTAGCTCCAAGTCCTCGATGATGATGCCGTCGATCTGCGCATTTCCATACCTGTCGCAGCGGTGGACATGGATGAAGGCAAAGTCGGGGTAGCAAGCCGGCAGCAGGCAGATGGGCTTCCCGCTGAACGGATCCTCCACAACCTTCGAAGAGCTGAAGCGGAAGGTGTCCGTCCCAAGCATCACCCGAGCCGGCAGGAACGGGAGC
>CAZRAV010000029.1:0-8136 GCA_964598175.1 uncultured Candidatus Bathyarchaeia archaeon
ATCATACTCAAAGACGATGAGATCAAGGTCGAGAAAAACATCGCCTGCCAACTTGAAATAATAGAAGGCGATATCGAAAAGGGGTTTTCCGAATCCGACGTCATATTAGAAAGAGAGTATAGAACAAACAGACGTTATCATAACCAGCTTGAAACAAAATCAGTCGTGGTGAACCCTGAACCAGACGGCGGCATCACCGTATGGAGCACTACACAGTCAATACACAACAGCAGACTGCTACTCCATCAGATTTTCGGGATACCTGTGAGCAAGATAAACGTAAAGAAGGTGGCCCTTGGTGGAAGTTTCGGTTCAAGCATCCAGACCAATACTGTGGTACCCATCGCTTTCGCCCTAGCCCTAAAGGCCAGAAGGCCCATCAAGCTCTCATACACCCGTGAGGAAGATGTGCATGACCATGTATCATACCAGATGATCTTCAGGCTGAAACTAGGGGCCAAGAAGGATGGAAGGCTTGCAGCTGGCCAGCTACACGCAATATTGGATATCGGCGCCCACCAGATACAGGCCTACCCTCTTCTGGGATGCGTTGTAGGGTGGTGGGTTTCTCTGTACAAACTCCCCCATAAAAAATACGTCGGAAAGGCCGTTTACACGAATAAAGTTCCCTCCTGCGCCTTAAGGGGCTACGGTAATCCGCAGATCAGCTGGGCCGTGGAATCCCTAATGGATGAGCTCTCTGAGGCGTTGGGCATCGACCCTCTGGAGTTTAGGCTCAAGAACTACATCGGCAAGGGAGACGTTTTCTGGGGACAGGGCCCGACGGTGAAGTCCATAATACAGAGCTGTGGAGTTGAGGAGATATTGAAGAAGGGCTCGGAGATCATCGGATGGAAGAACCGACCCAAGCCCAGCGAACAAAAGGGAAGATGCAAGCGGGGCATAGGCATGGGAAGGGGATTCCACACTTCTAGCGCTGGCGCTCCAGTCCCTGGCACTGTAGTGGATCACGGCGGTGCCATGCTAAAGATCAACGAAGACGGCACATTGGATTACATAACAGCCTTAATGGATTGCGGAGGAGGTACGCTGACGGCCCACGCAAAGATAATAGCTGAGGAGCTAGGCGTCCCGCTTGAAAATGTGAACATCCTCATGGCCGACACTCAGACCACAGTGTACGATGTCTGTACCCATGCTTCAAGAGGCGTATATTCGGGAGGTGGTGCCGCCCACAAGGTCGCGAAACAGGTCAAGCAAAAGCTGTTGGAGTACGCGGCTAAGATTCTCGACGCCTACCCACATGCCCTGAAGATAAGGCCCGATGAGGAACTGGCCCAGGGCGTCATATACGCTGAGGGAATAGAGGGCAAGGAGATCACAGTGGGCGAAGTGGCCTCGACAGCGAGGCTTAAAAACTGGGGCACCATTGCAGCCGTAGACAGCCTGAGGCAGGGAAGCTGCCCTCCACACTTCACCGGATACTTCGTAGAGGTCGAAGTCGATACCGAGACAGGCAAGGTTAAACCCATACGCGTCGTGGCTGGCGCCGATATAGGCACGGTGATAAACCCCATCCTCGCCACCGGCCAAGTGCATGGCGGCTTCGTCATGGGATGGAGTATGGTGACACTTGAGGACACACCTTACGAGCCCGAGACGGGGGACCTCATGAACAGGGGCTTTATTAACAATTATAAGACGCCCCCACCTCCAGACCTACCGCAGCTCGACGATTTCATCGTATTCTTCGCCGATACTTATGAGCCCACAGGGCCCTTCGGAGCGAAGGGGATAGGCGAAGGCGCCCTGAACCCCGTGGCGGGAGCCGTGGCGAACGCGATCTCTAACGCCCTCGGGATCCGTTTCTATGAGTTGCCCATCACGCCGATCAAGATTCTGATGGCATTGAAGGAAAAGGAGGATGGATAGTATGTACATCAACCAGGTCAACACTCGCATAATGCCCATCCGTTTTGAATATCATGCACCAACCAGCCTAGATGCCGCCGTAGAGCTGCTCTCGAAGTACGGCAAGGAGGCAAGTCTGCTGGCTGGGGGCACAGATCTTCTCATCAACATGAAGCAAAGGTTGGTTGAACCAAAATATATTATCAACATTAAGAACATCAAGGAATTGATCGGGATAGAAGAGAGAGAAGACGGGATTAACATAGGCGCGGCGACTAGGCTTAGAACCATCGAAATGTCGGATATGATCCAAGCAAAGCTCCCGCTTCTACATGAGGCAGTTAGATCCATCGGGTCGGTTCAGATCAGGAACATGGCCACAATAGGCGGGAATCTCTGTAATGCGAGTCCCACTGCGGACAGCGCTACAGCATTGCTCGCCTTGGACGCCGAAGCCCGAATAATCGGCCCAGAAGGCACTAGAATCGTTCCCATGGAGAAGTTCTTCGTCGGTGCAGGCCAAACGGTCCTGAGACCAAACGAGATACTGGTCGAAGTATTATCGCCTCATCTCACAGAGGACACTGGAACATCATTCTTGAAGATAGGGTGGACGAGCTTCGACATCTCCACCATAAACATAGCCGCAGTGTTAAAACTAGAAGGTGGACAAGTCAACGATTGCAGAATCGCATTGGGGGCATGTGCGCCGACTCCAATCAGGGTGCACAGGGTAGAAGAGTTCCTAAAAGGAAAGAAACTTACAAGTGAAACGTTAGAGGCAGCAGCAAACATTATTTCGGAGTATATAAAGCCGCGCGAGCGCTGGCGAAGGGCGCCTGCCGAGTATAGGAGAGCAGCTTCAAAGGCCCTGATCAGGGATGCCCTGACAATTGCCAGTAAGAGGATCGAGAGGAGGCAAGAATGATGAAGGTGGAATTCACCATTAACGGGAGGAGAAGGCAGTTCGATGTCGAGCCGAACCAGCTTCTAATAAACCTTCTACGCGAGAAACTATACCTAACCGGAACGAAATACGGCTGTGGCATAGGGGAATGTGGAGCCTGCACCGTATTAGTCGACGGCGAGCCGGTCCTATCCTGCTTAACCCTTGCAGTCGACGTCCATGGCAGAAACGTGACTACTATAGAGGGCCTCGCCGAAGGCGATGAGATCGACGTGGTACAAAAGGCCTACCTTGAGGAAGGAGCGGTACAGTGCGGCTTCTGCACACCCGGCTTCATCATGACCACAAAAGCTCTGCTTAAGGAAAATCCAAGCCCGACCGAGGAGGAGATAAAGGAATACCTCAAAGGGAACTACTGCAGATGCACTGGCTACATCAACATCATAAAGGCCGTGAAAAGGGCGACCGAAATGTCAGGCACAAACCCTGGCGATACTTGAAAAATCGCTTCACATCCTTGGGAGAAGCGTGAGAGGGTTGAGGCTCGCAGCCATCGTCCTCGCCGCCGGCAAATCCGAGCGGATGGGAAGAAACAAGCTACTGCTCGAGGTGGCTGGGCGCCCAATCCTAGACTGGCTCCTCGATGTTTTGAACGCCTCGTTAGTCGACGAGGTGCTCGTCGTCCTTGGTCACAGACCCAAGGAGCTTAGACCAATAGTTGAAACCCATGATGCCGAGATCGTCATCAACACAGCCTACGAGGAGGGGATGACGAGTTCCTTCAAGGCTGGGCTACGCTGGGTCTCAGCCGACGCAGCGTTCCTTGTCCTCGGCGACCAGCTTGGTCTTAAAGTGGAGCTCCTCAAAAGGATGGTGGTGGCGATGGATTCCGACCCAGAGGCGCTCATCGTCAGCCCTGTCCACCAAGGCAGGCGGGGGCATCCCGTCCTCTTCAGGCGAGCCTTGTTCCCGGAGATACTAAGCCTAAAACCTGATGAAACGGTGCGGGATGTCGTCCTGCGGCATGAGGCGTCCCACCGGTTGGTGGAGGGCGATGTCTGGTCCGTCCTCGACATCGACACTCCTGAGGATTTTGATCGAGCCCGGAGTCTCTTCGAGGCTAACCGCTGCGCCGCGCCTTAATGAGCTCCGCGACAATGCTAACAGCGATCTCCTCAGGGGTCTCTGCCCCTATGTCAAGGCCGATGGGGGCGCGGACAGCTTCGACCTCCTCCTTGCTGAATCCCTCGGCCATAAGCTGCATCTTGTGCTCCGCGGCTTTGTTCTTGCTCCCGAGTAGGCCGATGTACGCAGGCCTACGCCGCAGCATGTTCCTCAGTGCGGCCAGCTCGTAGTCCGTCTCGCCGTGCACGACAGCAACGAAGTCTGAGGGTCTCACCTCAACACGTTCGAGCTCACCCTTGAAGGGGCCTGCATGGATCTCCTTAGCTGTAGGAAACCGCTCTCGGGTGGCCGTGTCAGCGTCGTCCACGACGATGACCTCGAACCCTGCTCCGTGGGCGAACTCCGCGAGGGGCTTCGCTATGTGGCCTGAGCCTATGACGATGAGCCGGGGATCCGGCTTGACCACGTCCAAGAAGACTTTCACCTCACCTCCGCATTTTGAGTTGACGGCGACAGCGCCTTCCCTGGCCTCTACGCCTAGAGCGAAGGTCAGCGTCCTTCCGCAGCCCACCCTCAGCGCATCCAGTGCCTCCTCGACTAGCCTCCGCTCCATACCCCCGCCACCTATGGTGCCGACTACATTCCCGTCGGGGTCGACGAGCATCTTAGCGCCTATGTCCCTAGGCCCCGATCCCGTCTTCTCTATAAGGGTGCAAAGAACAGCTCCCCTCCCTTCCTTCATGAGCTGCGTCAGCCTGCTGAATATCTCGGGGTCACTCAGCCTGCATCCTCTCCGCAGCGTCCAGGACGGCCTCGATGATCTTGACGTAGCCAGTGCACCTGCAGATGTTCCCAACGATGGCTGTCTTCACCTCCTCCTCAGTCGGCTTCGGGTTCTCCTTGAGCAGCGCGTACGCTGAGAGGAGCGTTCCCGGCGTGCAGAAGCCGCACTGGATGGCACCGTCCTCCATGAACGCCCTCCGAAGCGCCTCCATCACCTGGTCGTCCGCAAGGCCTTCAGAGGTGGTTATCCTCCTCACCTCGACCTGGGGCGCCAGCACCAGGCAGGAGTTGACGGGCAAGCCGTCGAGGAGTATGGTGCAGGCGCCGCACTCTCCCTGCTCGCACCCCTTCTTCACACTGGTCAGGCCCAAGTCGACCCTGAGTAGGTTGAGGAGCGTCTGGTTCGGCCTGGTCTCGCACTCGACTTTTCTACCGTTCAGCTCGAATGTGATCCTCATCGCAGGTTCCCCCTAGCTCTCTCCCATGCGTCCATAAGCGCCCTACGCGTCAGGACGCGGGACATAGCGCGGCGGTAATCCACTGACGCCCGCGCATGTGCGCGCGTCGAGGGCTTTACCAGTCCGTGGCAGGCGGACGCCGCCTCCTCGATCAATCGGCGGGACAGCCTCTTATCTCTAAGCATCTCCTCTACAGTGGACATCCTGATGGGCGTGGGGGCGCAGGCGCCGATGGCCACCCGGGCCTCGCGGCAGACATCGCTGCCCACCTCGAGGAAGGCGGCGGCGTTGATGAGGGAGAGGGTGTAGCCCCGCCTTCTCCCAAGCTTGTGGAAGGACGCTCCCGACCCCGCCGGGGGGATGGGAAACCTTATCTCCGTGAGCAGCTCCCCAGGCCTCAGACTGTTCATCTTGGGGCCAGCGAACAGCCCGCTCAGGGGGATGCTCCGCGACCCTTCTAGGGAGGCGATGGTGAGCTCTGCGTCGAGGATGAGGAGTGGCGGCGCTGTGTCCGCTCCCGGCGATGCGTTGCACAGGTTCCCACCTATCGTTCCCATATTGCGGGTCTGGACGCTGCCTACGCACGCGGCAGCCTCCCTTAGTACGGGCACATTCGCGGCTATCAGCTCCGATCTCAGGAGCTGGGTGTATGTGGTTATCGCCCCGATGCGGATCTTGCCGTCGGCCTCTCGTATGTATCTCAGCTCCTCAACACGGCCGAGGTCGACGAGGTGTTTCGCCTGGCAGACGCCCTCCCTCAGATCCAGTAACAAGTCGGTGCCTCCAGCGAAGGGCTTTGCCTCATCCAGGTCCCGCAGCAGCTCCAGTGCCTCTCTGAGGGTTCTGGGCCGGTGGAGGCTGAAGCTGGGGAGCAGCCTCATCGGTTTAGCATCCTGAGCGCTGCGTGGAGGCGTTCCGCTGTGATGGGGATAGTATTGAACCTGACGCCGGTTGCGTGGTGGATGGCGTTGGCTATGGCAGGGACGATGGAGATAATGGCGGGCTCGCCGACCCCTTTGGCGCCGAAGGCCGAGTGCCTATAGGGCTCCTCGACGATGATGAGCTTCGCCACCTTCGGGGTGTCGAGGGCCGAGGGGACGATGTAGTCCTTGAAGTTGGGGTTGATAACCATCCCGTCGTCGACTAAGAGGTGTTCCATCAAGACGAACCCGATACCCTGGGAGATGGCGCCGTGGATCTGCCCCTCGATCATCAGTGGGTCGATGGCCCTGCCGACATCCATCGCTGGCCAGACCTTGATGATGTCGACCTGCCCTGTCTCGACATCCACCTCTACCTCGGCGACTGAGGCCGCGAATGTGTATACGGGGTAGCTGACCCCCAGCCCAGTCTCGGGGTCGAAGAACCTCCTCGGCGGCGCGTAGAAGCCATACGCCGCGGGGGAGACGCCGTGGACGTAGAGTTCCTCCGCCAACTCTTTGAAGCCCACCCACTTGGATGGGTTCTCCCTGTTGAAGGCCCGGTCATCCCTCAGGTCAACAGCAGCTTCGTCGCATCCGAGAAGGTCCGCGGCGACCTCAACCATCCGCCGCCTAAGCTTCAGGGCAGCGTCCGCAGCCGCAGATCCACCGAGCATGATACCCCGGCTCCCGTGAGTCGGCCTCGCGTTCAGCGTCGAATCCGTGTCTGGAACCTCGATCCTGATGGAGTCGAGGGAGGCGCCAAGGATCTCGGCGACGATCTTCGCGTGGCCCACGGGCGATCCCTGCCCCAGCTCGCAGATGCCCGTCCGATAGGTGAAGGCCCCGTCTTGGTTGAGGATGAGGGAGGCAGCCGACCAGTCTGGCGCCGCGCGGCTCGTGCTGATGCCATGGTGGGCGCAGGCTACGCCGACACCTCTGACATTGTTCCCCCTCCGCTTCGGCTGCCGTTTACTAGTCCAATCTGAGGCTTCCGCAACTCCCAAGAGGCATTTCTCTATGCCGACGGAGTGGTCGAGGAGCTGGTCGCACGTCGTCTTCGACCCCGTCTTCAACACGTTCCTCAGCCTGAGCTCGACAGGGTCCATACCGAGCTCATCCGCCAGCCGGTCGATCTGGGACTCGGCTGCGAAGTGGATTGCGACATCGCCGAAGCCGCGGAAGCTGCCGCCGAAGACCTTGTTCGTGTAGACGGCGCGGCCGTCGACGGAGGCGTTCGCTATCTCGTAGGGGCCGGAGGCGTGGGCCGTCATCCTCCACAGCCAGAAGGGGGCACGGTTGGCATAGGCGCCACAATCGACGGTAATGTCCACCTTGGCAGCTGTGATTCTGCCGCTTCCGTCCGCGCCCGACCTGTACCTGATGCGGGCGGGGAACCGCTTGGGCGTGTACGCCGCCGACTCGTCCCGGTCGAAGACGAGGGCCATTGGCCTCTTGAGCTTGACCGCCGCCAGCGCCGCTTTGGCGCATACGAGCGGCCCCATATCGTCTTTGCCGCCGAAAGCGCCGCCAGTGAGGGCTTGGATGATCCTGACCTGGTTGAGGTTCCAGCCGAGGATGTGGGCCACCTTCTCCCTGACCAGGAAGGGGCTCTGCATGGTGCCGATGACTGTGACCTTCCCCGCGCCCTCTGGGAAGGCGTATGCGGCCTCGGGCTCGAGGTACATGTGCTCCTGATACGGGGTCTCGTAGGTCTCCTCCACTTCTACTTCGGCCTCTGAGAAGCCCTTCTCTGTGTCGCCCTTCCTGATGCGGGTTGTGAGGGCGACGTTTCCGTCCTCATGTATCGGCGTCGCGCTGGTCTCGAGGGCGGCGTCGATGGTGAAGGCTGCAGGAAGCGGCTCGTACTCGACCTCGAAGGCTTCCATCCCCTCGGCCGCCGCGTACTCATCTTCTGCACAGACAAGGGCGATAGGATCACCGATGTAGTGGACCTTATCGCCATTGAGGAACGGCTGGTCCGGGAGCGCGTACCCTATTTGGTTGTGGCCGGGGACATCATCGGCGGTAAGCACAGCTAACACACCGGATACCCTAAGGGCAGCCTCTA
>CAZRAV010000030.1:0-7922 GCA_964598175.1 uncultured Candidatus Bathyarchaeia archaeon
GGGTGGTCAGGTGATCATAGCCGTAGGCTCCGTCGCGTTGGCCACGACGAGGACACCCTTTAAGACCGTCAAGGATGTATTGGGTGGCTCTGGAACCTACTTTGTATTCGCATCCCATTTCTTCTCCAAGACGGGGTTGATCAGCATCGTTGGCGAAGACTTCCCGGAAAAATACAGGAGACTGATGGCTGAGAGGCTCGATCTGACCGGCCTCGTCGTTGAAAAGGGCAAGACCTTCAGGTTCGATTCGAGTTTTGGTTACGACCTGGGGAAGAGAACTACCATCAAGACCGAACTCAACGTGTTTGGAAAATTTAATCCAACGGTTCCGGATGAGTATAGGGACGCCGAATACGTTTACATCGGCAATGTGGACCCAGAGCTTCAGCTGCGTGTCCTAGACCAGGTAGATGAGCCCAAGTTGACGGTCGCCGACTCCATCGAGATTTGGATAAAGACAGAGAAGGAGAAACTCATCGAGGTCGCATCTAGGGTAAACGGGATGGTGTTGAACGATGACGAGGTCAGACAGCTGTGCCAGACCTCAAACATCATCGCAGGGGCGAGAACCATACTGGACTGGGGAGCCGATTTCATGATCGTCAAAAAGGGAGAGCACGGCTCTATTCTTTTCACGCCGGAGATGATCTTCCCGACCTGCGGTTATCCTTTGGAGGAGGTTGTCGACCCAACGGGCGCCGGCGACTCGTTCGCAGGTGGCTTCATGGGACATCTGGCTCGAAAAGGGAGAATAAACAATAGAACCATCAAAGAGGCAGTCATCTACGGCAACGTGATGGGCTCCTTCGCCGTTGAGAGATTCAGCATCGACCGATTCCTGACGTTGACTATGGATGACATAGAGAGCAGATACAACAGGTACAAGGAGATGGTGACGTTTTAAGGGGGGAACTTGTGGAATCCAAGATAATTGGCCATGACATCGGGGCAAAGCTCCTCGACTCGTCCAGGAACATCCTCGAGACCGCCATCTTCAACCCAACCAAGGAAGACATCCCACTTGAGGCCTCCACATGAAGGAAACCGGATGGGCCATCTGGATCACGGGACTACCAGCCTCGGGAAAATCGACCGTCGCCAAGACCCTGAAGGATAGGCTAACCCGAATCGGAGTTGAGGCTCAGATCTTAGAGTCCGAAATTGTTCGCAGGGTGCTCACCCCGAACCCCACCTATTCGCCAGAGGAGCAGGAGACCTTTCACAACTCGCTGGTCTACATCGGGGTGCTCCTGACCCAGAACGGCGTCAACGTCATCTTCGACGCCACCGCCAACAGGCGCAGGTGGCGGAGGGCCGCCCGGGGCCTCATCGACAAGTTCCTCCAGGCGTACATCCGCTGCCCCTTGGAGGTCCGCAGGGAGCGCGACTCGAAAGGCATCTACAGGAAGGAGGCCACAGGCGACGCGGCTCACCTCCCCAGCGTCCAAGAGGAGTATGAGGAGCCCTGGCACGCAGACATCGAACTCGACTGCTTGAGAGACTCCCCTGAAGCGTCCGCAGAGAAGATCATGGAGGTTATGAAGGGGAATGGCTTCATCTAACCGAGCATTGGCTTGGACGCCCATCCTCCTTGAGGCTGCGGAGAAGGTTCGCAGCCGCGTCCGAGGAGCCCTCCTGAGGAAGCCCACCCTCGACGTCCCTGAGCTGAAACGGCTCCTCGACTCGGAAGCACAGGAGGCCATCTTGGAGACGCTCGGACACCTCGATGTCTCCGCGCAACTCATCAGCGAGGAGGGCGACTCCACCCTCGGCGATGGAGAGATGTATTTCATAGTCGACCCAGTGGACGGCACCACAAACCTCGCGAGGGGAGTGCCCCTTGCCGTCACCAGCCTAGCCGTCTCCGAGACCCCCCGTCTCTCGGGCACTGTAGCCGGTCTTGTCATGAATCTTTATTCGGGCGAGGTCTACAGGGCGGAGAGGGGCATGGGCGCATGGCGCGGTGGGATGCCCATCCATCCTGCGAGGCCGAAACATCCAGCGGACGCCCTAATTTCCATCGATATCAGTAAGGGTGCCCCCCTTGAGGATGTGGAGAGGCTCATAGCTGAAGCAAAGCACCTCCGCCAGCTCGGTTCTGCTGCCATCTCTCTCTGCCTAATCGCCTCTGGTGTCCTAGACGTCCATGTCGACCTCCGAGGGATGTTGAGGGCTACCGACGTTGCAGCAGGGCTGCTCATCCTGAAGGAGGCTGGTGGCATCTACAGCATAAACGGATCTGTGGGAGGCGATCTGGAACTCACTCGACAGAGCAGGCTTGACCTTGTGGCCGCATCGGGTCTGGAGATGCTCAAGGGCGTCCTCAGCCTGGTGTAGCAGCAATGGCAGGAGTGAACTATGCTCTTCGGACGGGATCTGGTGCCAGCGACCTTCAAGGCGAGGTTCAACCGCTTCCTTGGCGAGGTCGAGATCGACCATCGACGCGTCCTCTGCTTCATCCCCAACCCGGGCAGGATGGAGGAGCTTCTCCACCCCGACGCCAAGGTCTATCTGCTGGAGAAAGCCTCCGAGCACAGGAAGACAGGATTTGACCTCGTCCTAGTCGATCTGGATGGTACACTGGTCTCCGTCGACTCAAAGACGCCGAACAAGGTGGTGGCAGAGGCCATCGAAACCGGGCGGCTGCATGAGTTACACGGCCTGAGGATCGAGAAGAGGGAGCCCGTCTTCGAGGACTCGAGGCTCGACTTCCGCCTTGCAGGCGCACAAACCTCGATGCTGCTCGAGGTGAAGTCCTGCACCCTAGTCGAGGAAGAGACAGGCCTCTTCCCCGACGCACCGACAGAGCGGGGTAGGAGGCACCTCCACGCCCTCGTCAGAGCTCTGGAGACTGGGCGGGCAGCGGTGCTGTTCCTCATCCAGAGGTCAGACGCCGATGCCTTCCGGCCCAACGAAGGGACCGACCCCCGATTCGCCGAGGCCCTCAGGAAGGCGGTCGAGTGTGGTGTTGAGGTCTACGCATACAATTCTATGGTAACGCTCCAAGGCGTATCAATGAATAGGCGAGTCTCCGTGACGCTTTCATCCTAGGTGCGGGGTCAGCCATCGATATCGGTTTTTTTAAACCAATTGTTTAAATTTATGTGATATAGATTTATGATATTAGCTTCTTTCTGTTAAAATAGTATGTCATCTGTCATTTTTGATAGAAATGATTTTTAAGGTTCCACACACTCTTTATGGAGGAAGGAGTCATCGGATGGGAAAGAAGAAGGTCCTCAGCGAACGCGAGCTCAGGGATATAGTCTACCCCTCGGAGAACGACGTCCTATGCATCGTCCAGAAGATGCTGGGCTACGACAGGCTCCTCGTCAAATGCCAGGACGGTCACATCCGCACCTGCAGGATCAGGGGGAAGATGAAACGGCGGACGTGGATTCGGGAGGGGGACGTGGTCCTGGTGTCTCCGTGGGACTTCCAGAGCGATGAGCGTGGAGAGATCTTCTGGCGCTACACGCGGAGCCAAGTTGAGCATCTTAGAAAGGAAGGCATCCTCAAGATAGAGTAGCAGAGCTGGGGAAATCATGTCCGACAGGGAGCGCTCCGAGAAGAACGCCGACGAGATCGCTAGGCGATACGAGGAGGAGAGCCTCATGCTTGAGAAGCGCTCGGAGGAGTTCAAGGTCTTCGAGGAGGTCTTCGACAGGCTCACACTTGAGGGCGTCTACAAGCTCATGCACAGGAAGGTCATAGACACCATTCACGGCGTCGTCAAGGCCGGGAAGGAGGCCCGCATCTATTGGGGACGGGACCCAGAGGGCGCCGAGCTTGCCTTAAAGATCTACTACACCGCGACGGCGGATTTCAGGAGAGGCATGTTGAAATACATCGAAGGGGACCCCCGGTTCCGTAGGGTGCGGAAGAACCCCCGCAGCATCATATACACGTGGACGCAGAAGGAGTTCAAGAACCTGAAGCTAGCCGAGGAGGCCGGCGTCAACGCCCCCCGGGCCATCGCCTTCTACAGGAACATACTCGTGATGAGCTTCATCGGTGCAGACGGGGTTCCAGCCCCCCTGCTGAGGGAGGTCGACCCCGTAGACCCAGAGGCTTTCTATAAGCGGCTGCTTCGGGAGATGAGGCTGCTATATACTCAGGTGAAGCTCGTCCACGGGGACCTCAGCGAATACAACATAATGGTCTGGGAGGATGCGCCCGTTATCTTCGACATATCTCAGGCCGTCCTCAAAGCTCATCCGATGTCGGACGCGCTCATACGAAGGGACATCGAAAACGTAAATGCATATTTCAGCAGGCTCGGGGTGGAGATCGTCGACATAAAAACGGTGGAGAAGTGGGTGAAAGGTGGAGCAGAAGACCTATCTTAAGATCCCGTTGGAACGCATTGGCGTCCTCATAGGCCCAAAGGGAAGAGTGAAGAGGAGGATAGAGAACATGTTCGAGGTGTCGCTGAGCATCGAAAGCGGATCAGGCTCGGTGGAGATCTCCCTCAACCCGGAGGCGAAGGACATCACGGCCATATTCACCGTGAAGAACATCGTGAAGGCCATCGGCCGAGGCTTCAACCCGAGGAGAGCAGAGAGGCTGGCCGAAGAGGAGTCCGACCTCATTCTAATCGACCTCACCGACTACGTGGGCAGGTCGAGGAACGCCCTCTCCCGAGTGAAGGGGCGGATCATAGGCAGGGAGGGCCGCTCCAGAAAGCTGCTGGAGGAGCTCACGGGGACGGCGATCAGCATCTACGGCCACACGGTCGCTGTCATCGGCAAGTTCGAGAACCTCGATGTTACAAGGGAGGCCATACTGATGCTGGTGAAGGGAGCCTTCCACAAGACCGTGTGGAACTTCCTCTACACGCACAGGAGGAAGATGAAGAAGGAGAAGGTGGAGCTCTGGGAGGAGACCCAGGAGCCCAAAACGGTGTTGAGGTGAAGAGCAAGTGACAGAAATGGAATACCAGGCCATAAGCCCCTCGGATTTTTTCTACAGGAACAGGGAGATAGCGGGGTTCAGCAACCCGAGCAGGGCGATATATGCCGCCGTCAGGGAGCTGCTGGAGAACTCCCTCGACGCCTGCGAGGCCAACAGGGTCCCGCCGAACATCTACCTGCGCATCACAGAGGTCGCCACCTCAGAGAGCGGTACGAGCATCTACATCCTGAGAATCGAGGACAACGGCACTGGCGTCCCAGCAGAGCACATACCCCAATGCTTCGGCCAGGTCTTCTACGGCTCCAAGTACACGCTGAGGCAGGCCCGTGGCACCTTCGGACTCGGGGGAACCATCACCATCCTGTACGGTCAGATCACGACCCACAAGCCGGTCTGGATAACGTCGAGCACAGGCGGCGACATCCACGAGTACGAGATGATGATCGACATCGAGCACAACCGGCCCATCATCATGAAGCACACGGTGATGGGGAACAAGAAGGGGTGGAGGGGGACAGTCGTCGAGCTTCAGCTCGAGGGCGACTACAGCCGAAGCAGGTATAGGCTCTACGAGTACATGAAGCAGACGGCGATGGTCAACCCATACGCCAACATCACCTTCGTCGACCCCAGGGGCCGACTCTACCTATTCAAGAGGGCAACGGACCAGATGCCGCCGCCGCCCAATCCAGTCAAGCCCCACCCCCACGGCATCGACGTGGAGACCTTCAGGAGGCTGGCCGCCGTCACGAAGACGAAGAACATCAAGACCTTCATGACAGAGCACTTCCAAGGCATCAGCCCAAAGACGACGGAGAAGTTCCTAAAAGCCGCCGAGGTGAACCGGAAGATCAACCCAAAGACCCTCAGCCCCGACGACATAGTGAGGCTGGTCCGGACGGCCCGCGAGTTCAACGAGTTCAAGCGCCCCGACCCCAGCTGCCTCTCCCCCATAGGGGAGGAGCTGCTGGAGACAGGCATCATGAAGGAGCTGAACCTATCTGAGAGTGACTTCCTGACGGTGGTTCAACGGAAGCCCGCCACATACCTCGGCTTCCCCTTCATCATCGAGGCCGCCATCGCCCACGGTCGGTCCATAGCCAAGCAGACGAAGGGCGGCATCACCATATACCGGTTCGCCAACCGCATCCCGCTGCTTTTCGATGAGTCCAGCGGCGTCGTCTGGAAGGTAGTCAATAAGATGATCAACTGGAGCACCTATAAGGTCTCGACGGACACGTCCCTCGTCGCCGTGGTCCACGTCTGCTCGACGAAGATACCGTATAAGACCGTCGGGAAGGAGTACATGGCCGACCAGCCGGAGGTGGAGCGGGAGATCACCAACGCCCTCCGCACCGTCGCCCGCTCCCTAAGGCTCTTCATCTCAAGGAGCATCCGCATAGCCCGGGAGAGACGTCGACTGGACATCTTCGGGAAGTATCTCCCGAAGATTGCCGAGTTCTCGACGAAGCTCTCGGATCAGGAGGAGCTGCCCAACATCGAACCGCTGATGGAGGCTGTAAGCGTGAGCCTTCCAGATGTCGAGAAGAAGATAAGGGAGGTGCCACAGATTGTCTGAAAAGGTAGTAAGGGATGTCGACAGGCAGAGGGAATCGGTGGAGCTCTATCTCAAACAAATGGGCAACATCGTCTACGAGCAGATACAGAACAGGGAGTTCCCCTGGATCATGATGCAGAGCAGGTCGACGGATAATATCGTCTACGACCCTGATCTGCGTCAGTACATCCTCGGCGGTCGAACGATCCGCCGTCACTCTCGGAATATAAGACATATAAGACCTTTCACCCAGCTCGTCTGGACGGCGTGGTTCGCACGGGAGCTGCTGCGACTGAAGAAGACGAGCACCCTCAGGGAGGTCTACTACTCAGCCCGGGGCCAGCAGGACATAGAGTTCAAGAACCAGGGCGAATCGGACAACATCATCACCGACCTTGAGACGGCCCTCAACAAGCCTAGGGAGGATTTCAACATCTTCCCCGAAGAACGGAGCGCCATCTTCGGCGACCTCACAATCGAGTACACAGTGCCCGGGTACGAGGGGAGGCGGATGAATCTGACCGACCACCCGGACGGCGTAATGATCGGCCCCGCCCTCACCAGTTCCGAGTTCGTGGAGACCACCGCCGACAAGGTGCTGGTCATCGAGAAGGGCGCCATGTTCACACGGCTTGTGGAGGAGAGGGCCCACGAGCGGTTCAATGCCATCCTCATCCACACCGCTGGCCAGTCGCCACGCTCCACCCGCGGCATCATCCACAGGCTCAACCGTGACAACAGCCTGCCCGTCTACATCTTCACCGACGGCGACCCCTGGGGGCTCCACATTGCCATGGTCATCATCTCGGGCTCGGCGAACGCCGCCCACCTACGGGGCCTCGCCACCCCAGATGCCAAGTGGATAGGCGTCTGGGCAACCGACATCATCGAGTACAAGCTGCCGACGGAGAACCTGACGGATTACGACATGAAGCGGCTCAAGGAGTTGAAGGAGGACTCACGCTACAAGGAGGAGCTATGGCAGAGGGAGATCGATATTTTCCTCAAGATGGAGAAAAAGGCTGAGCTCGAGGCCTTCAGCCGCTATGGGCTGACATACATCGTCGACGAGTACCTCCCCGCCAAGCTTGAAAACGCCTGACAACGTCCCAATTTTTTATATGATGGGACCGGAAACTTATGGTTGAGCGCCCATGTCCGAAGCACAGCTAACCCTCACGGGGCTCGCTGTCAAGCTCCTAGGCGTCATCATACTCGTACTCGGCCTACTCCTCGCCTACTTCTCCCTGAACGCGGACATCGAGGTCGTAAACCCCCGCATATTCACGCCCATCGGACTGACGGTCGCCCTTCTCGGCGGCTTCATGCTCCTCGCCAAGGAGGTATGAAGACGGCTGAGACGAGGTTGAAGGGGGTCGTACTCGCCGGGGGTGAAGGCACTCGGTTCCGCCCCCTCACCTACTACTTCCAGAAGTGCATGATCCCCGTG
>CAZRAV010000031.1:0-7856 GCA_964598175.1 uncultured Candidatus Bathyarchaeia archaeon
TCTCCGAGACTCTGCTCTCGAAGATGCCGAGGGTGTTCGGGTTGGTCAGCATCATCCCCGCCGTACGATCTCCGACGATGCTCCTCAGCGCCTCGGTGTCGACGCAGCCGTCGTCGCCCGATGGGATCTCCACCGTCTTGAAGCCCGCCATGATCGCGCTCGCCGGGTTAGTCCCATGGGCCGAGTCTGGGATGATGATCTCCGTCCGCCGGTCGAGCTCCTCCCGGTCCGCGTGGTATGCCCTTATGAGGAGGTTGCCCAGGAACTCCCCGTGAGCCCCGGCGGCTGGCTGGAGGCTCGCGTCGTCCATCCCCGTCACCTCCAGAAACCATTGCTTCAGCCGGTACATCATCTCCAGGATGCCCTGGACCGTGGCCTCGTCCTGGTCGGGGTGGAGCTCCAACATCTTTGGGTGGGAGGCGAGCACCTCGTTGATGATTGGGTTGTACTTCATGGTGCAGCTGCCGAGGGGGTAGATGACTCCGGAGTTGACGCCATAGTTCATCTGGGAAAGGTGGATGAAGTGGCGGAGCACCTCCACCTCGGAGACCTGGACGAGCAGCGGGCCGTCGACTCTGAGCATATTAGAGGGCACCAGCTCCTCGATGTCGCCGACTGCGTCGCTCACCTCGGGCTCCACGGGGGGGACGGCGAACCCGACCCTGTCCTCTGCGCCCAGCTCGAAGATGAGGGGCTCGACCCAGTCGGCCTGCCTGAACCGCTTCATCCTTATCCCTCCAACGCCTCCCCGAGGGCGGAGACCAGCCTGTCGATGTCCCTCTTGCTGTGCATCTCCGTGACGCAGTAGAGGGCCGCCTCCCCCAGCTCGGGGAACTCGTCGACGAGGGGCTTCCCCCCCTGCAGCCTGCCGGCGAGCAGGTTGCTGTGGACCTCGGCCACCGTACGGCCCCTGAAGCTAACGGTGAACTCCTTGAAGTGGAAGCTGCTGAACAGCGGCGCCCGGACATCGGGCAGTTCGCCTATCCTCCTCATGGCGTAGTGGGCGCGGCTAGCCACGACCTCGGCGAGTTCGCGGAGGCCGGAGGGCCCGAGGAGCGAGAGGTAGACGGCGCCGGCGACGGCGCAGAGGGCCTCGTTGGTGCAGATGTTCGAGGTCGCCTTCTCCCGCCTTATGTGCTGCTCCCGTGTCTGCAGCGTCATTGTGAACCCCCGCCTCAAGCCGTCCTGCGTACGGGTGAGGCCGATGAGCCTCCCCGGCATCTGCCTGATCATCCTCGGCTCGTTGCGGCAAGCGAGTATCCCCAGCAGGGGGCCCCCGTAGTTCATGTGGTTGCCGAGGGGCTGCCCCTCCCCGACGACGATGTCGGCGCCGTAGTCGCCCGGCGCCCTCAGGAGGCCGAGGGATATGGGGTCGACGCCGACGACGAACAGGGCACCAGCATCGTGAGCCGTCTCTGAAACGGCCTCGACGCCCTCCTCCACGAAGCCGAGGTACGACGGGTTCTCTATGTAGACGGCGGCGGTCTGGTCGTCGACCTTCTCCTTCAGGTCCTCCAAGTCGAGGAGGCCAGTCGTCTTGTCGTAGTCGACCTGAAAGATGCGTATCCCCACTGGCTCGGCGTACGCCTTGAGCACATCTAGCCGCTGGGGGCTGATAAGGTAGGGTACGACAACAGAATTCCTACGGGTCAGCCTGCTCGCCATGCGCGCGGCCTCCCCTATGGCCGAGGCCCAGTCGTATAGGGAGGAGTTGGACACCTCGAGGCCGACAAGCTCGCAGATTAGGCTCTGATACTCGAAGACGGCCTGGAGCATCCCCTGGCTCACCTCCGGCTGGTAGGGCGTGTAGCTTGTCAGGAACTCGGCGCGATGGACGATCTCGTCGACGACGGCGGGAACATAGTGGGGCCAGACGCCGCCGCCGAGGAAGGGTGGAGACCTCAGGCTCCAGTTCTTCTGCAGCAGGCTCAGGACGCCCTCCTTCACCTCTGCCTCGGCGTGGGGCCCGGGAATGTCGAGGTCGCCGTCGAACCTCAGGTCCTCCGGGATGTCGGAGTAGAGGTCGTCTATCGACCTGATGCCAAGCTCCTCCATCATCCTCTCCTTTATCTCCATAGCGCTGTTGGGCAGGTATGGGTGGAGTTTACTCAATCCGCGTCCCTCCGTTCAATATTGCCATCCCTATCACACTCCCCTCTGATAACACTTGTTTCCGATACTGATAGCACAATATCTGTGGAAACTCTGTTATGTCTGAGAGAGTTAGACAGGGACACATCTGCTAGAAAAAGCTTGTAATCTTAATTAGTTTTTCCTATCCGCGCAAGAATAGGCATAATCAACCTCAAACGGTCACTTCTTAAAAGAGGGTTCTAAGCAAGGGATATTTTCATCCATCTATGGCCTATCCTCCCATGATTGATGTGAACGCGCGTCATCGAATCCAAGATCGCGCGAAGACTAGAGGTATCTCTTCAGTGTGACTCGGAGAACTTTACTGGTTCGCTATTTTTTCAGGACAATCGTCATCGTGCTGACGTTCCTCTTCTGCCCTTCCATCGATTCGAGCTCCTCAGAACCGATCTCGATCTTCTCAACGGTCAGGTCTTCCATGAATCGGTTCCTCATGACCTCAGCCACATCGACAGCTGTGCTGATGGCGCGACCCCTCGCCTTCAACGCGACTCTGCCACCCTCTCCATGCAGCGAGCTCATGACGGCCAGGCAGTAGTTCATGACGGGCTTCCTCCCTATGTATATCACGTTTTCTTCAGACATCTCAACGTACCAGTTAAGTTTCATGCTATTAAGCCTTGGGATTCCGTTTTAACGCCCTTCGACGTTTAAGAGCGGCACCGAGAATAGAAGTCATGGTGAACGTTGTGAGTGGGAGATGGATCGATGAGGGCAGAACAGCCCTTGAGAGTATCAAGAAACTGCCCACGGTAGAGGAGAGGGATGGGCTGGAGCTGGTCAAATAAATCAAGATGTCGCCGGTCCTAATCGCGAGAGTAGACCCGTAGGATTACTCAACTGGTCGAGTGGTTGCGAGGAAGATGCGACCTCGTCTCGCGGGTTGTCATCTCCTGTGCCGCTTGATACGTTCCTTCTCCTGCTGGTCACGTCTGTAGGCTCGCTTCCTCTGGCCTTTGATCCGTGTGCGCGCGAATTCTCGGCTTCTGCCGGAGCCTCCCAGATGCTGGTTGATCTCTCTGTAGAAGTGGGGGTAGCTTATCTCCTTGTTGAAGAGCTGGGATATGATGTTGTTCAGCCTGCGCCTCTCCTCTGTCCCATCCGCATTATCAAAGGACTTGGAGTACGCCTGGTACGCAGCCGTAAATTTAAAGTCTGCCAACTCATCGAACACTACTTTAGAAACAGGTTTCTCTTCCACCGTCACCAGTGTATCCTCGTTCTGAAAGGGCAGGTCTGCTGATATAAACCTTGAGTCGGGGTTCGGAATCGAGTGGTGAACCAATCATTGTTCAGACTCGGCTACTTCGCCTAAAGGCAATTTTGTTCCCCGATATGGTCCATTTACTTCGGTAGGGCCCAGTGTATCTTACACCTCTCATGCGACGCGTCTAGCCGTAGCTTCGTCATCTAACTTTTTCACAAGTTTAATCAGCTCGCTCTCTTTAGCTCTTACCTCCTCTTCACTTATGGTCCAAGCAGTGGGGCATAAAGGATCAACTGTGATCCCTTCATCGATCGAGTAAACGATCGGATACAAACGGCAACCCAGCGGCCTACTCTCGTATACTCGACACAGCCTCTTGTCTGAATCGTAGAAGTAACACCACCTACCGACAATAAGTCGGGGGATATTGTCCTCCCCAACGATTGAAAACTCTTCTCTAGAATGACCTATTCTCTCCAACCTTCCGATATCCTCCTCTGAAAGCTCCATCTCTGTCATTTCACAACACTTTCCACAACGGGAACACGTGAACATCTGTCTCATCTCAACCCTCTACAGAGACGCCTCAAATATCTTATCCCGACCAGGGCGCGTGCGGAAACATATGTTTAAAAGGAAGTTTGACTCCACCAGAGAGTGTATGCTGGGAGTACTATTCAAGGTATTCTGAGTATATTCAGGAGAAAAGGAGTGAAAGAAATGAGTTATGGACGAAGGCGTAGTTACGACCGCGGCCCCAGAGAGATGCACAAAATCACCTGCTCCGACTGTGGGAAGGAAGCTGAAGTTCCATTCAAGCCTACAGAGGGCCGTCCCGTCTACTGCCGAGAATGCTTTGAGAAGCGCAGACCGCCAAGAAGATGGTAGTCAGATAAGCTAGGGTGTGCGTTTTCTCACACGACAGTTATAAGCTAACCACAGAGTTTTACCCTTAACGTTTTTATTATACTCGCGACACGCCTCGCGTCGGATTGGACGCATTGGTGAGAATTCTCATGGACGACATCTGAGGGATTTCTGGCGCAGGCTTCAGTATCTGGAGGAGGGCTGGGAGCCATCGAGCTTAATGAACTCTTGAAATGTGCAGTAGCCATCCAACCGACGCCGCATTTTCACAGACCTCCGTCCTCATGAGGGATGCGGAAACATTTAAAACGGAGGCTCGTGGCCCATCTTGAGGTAGATGGCTGTCCCCCCAGCCCCCACTCAAGTAGAAACTCGTTCATTCAATGATCGAGACAGCCGTCCACCTCCAAGGAGGTAAGAATTGGACGATGACAGCATCAGGGCTAGGGAAGCCCACTCAGGGGCTTACGCTGTTCTGAAGAGCGGCGATGGCTTTGAGGCGTTTCAGTCAGCCAGAAAAGAGATGGGAGACGTGATCATGCACCTCGCCTCTGGGGCAGCTGTCAGTTTCAGAAAGAGATCTGACTTCATCGAACAACTTTAACAATTCGAGGTTTTCCGCGCTCGATCAGAAACAGAGGAGTGAAAGCATGGCGATGAAATGGCGGATAACGCCGAAAGTCGAGGCAACACGCAATGGGAAGGTCATGCGTGACTTCTCTACGTTGATACTGAGCCCCGAGGACCGCATCAGAAAGGCGATGGTAGACTTCGAGGAGACCATCGTTTCTCGGAAGTGTGGAAAGAACTCGACGCTCTGGGAGCACCAACACACGAGGGCTGAAGTCAGGAGTCGGTCTTCCAAATTGTATGGTGCATCGGGCTTTCGGCGCCCTGGAGAGAGAAAGGAGAAGATAAGCGTTGCCCTCTATCCCAGCACCATCCGTCTCCTCGATGAGGCCTGTGGGAGGGAGGTGAGGTCCAGGTCAAACCTCATCGAGGTGATCCTCCGTCGGCACCTCCCAGAGATGATGGAGGAAGGCCCCGAGGCCGCTGAACCATCTTCCATCGACTGAAGGTGACGCCTTGAAGAAAGCCAGGGTGGTCTGCGGAGACTGCGCCTGGATCAAGTGGCCGGTCTATTCGCGCAGATGGGCCATTGACCGCCTACGCCGGGCCTCCGAGGCAGGGTTCATCCCGATGCTCAAGGAGGCCGACACGCTCCGGCGGCGGGTATGCTGGTGCAGTCGGGAGGGCTGCTGGGTCCACCTCCTCGACCACGCCTGCAGCCTATGGGAGCCGGCGGCTGGAGACCGAGAAACGTGAAAATGCAGCTATACATGGGCATCCACTGAAAACCCTCATACCTAATAGCAAGGTATAACGTTATTTCGCAAAAATCGGTTTCGCTCTCCTGCTCAACTGGATTCGCTCCCTTTCTGGTTCCTCTCCCAAGACCTTGGCGAGGGCTGCCACCGTGTTCCCGGTCCTCGGGAACCTTATGATCTGGGAGGTACCCGTCGTGTATTCTTCATTACCATGCAGGTGTCACCGACGCCTAGCGAGTCTAGAACTCCCCAAAAGAGTATAGTTACGAGTAATTGTGTCCATGTGAAACGACCCGATAACCTTTTAACTCGATATTTGTCATATCTTAGAACACCAAACAGAGAACCGAAACGAAGGAGGAGTCAAAGTGTCGAGATCGAATACCGTTTTCATCGGTAGGAAGCCCATTCTAAACTATGTGCTTGCCTGCATGACCTTGTTCAAGAGCGGAACCGGGGAGGTTCTGGTTAAGGCGCGGGGTCGTGCCATAAGCACGGCCGTTGACGTGGTCGAGGTGATCAGGAACAGGTTCATGCCTGACGTGAAGGTAGGCGACATCAGCATAGGGACGGAGGAGATGGTCTCCGAGGAGCGGAGCACTCCGACGAACGTGAGCACCATAGAGATAAAGATCTATCGATGAAACGGCTGGAACAAAGCATCTCCCACTGTCTCCTCCGAAACGCCGGAGGAACGACAGAGTGCAAACCTATCTATGTGAGTTCTGTCTCAGGAGCGGGATGCTCTGTTCCAAATGCCGCGAGAAGATTAGGACCGGCGCCGTCACAGACCTCTATATGAGGGTAGCCAAGTTTCTACTGGACATCGAGAGCCAATACTCCCTCCTGCAGAAGGCCCTGCTTGAGAACGTGGTGAGGACCGGCGGCTTCCTCGTCCTCGTCGTGGGTCGGGGCGACAGGAGCAGGTTAATGAGCTACGGTGGAAAGCTAACCCGAGCCCTGGGCGACGAGTTCAAGAAGCGTGTCTTAGTCATAGAAAAGGGCGTCAGCGACCGGGAGTTTCTCGAGGACCTGTTCACGAACCAGCGCATCGTCACCATCAACATCATCTGGCTGCCGGACGGTAGCACCGAGACCCGAGTCGTCCTGCGGGGGAGGAGGAGACAGCGCCTCAGCAAGAAGCGCATCAACGCGCTGATTGAGATCGCCAAGAAAGTCAGGAACATGAGCCTCCGCGTCGAATACGGCTTCTGACCCGATCAAACCTTTTATAGCCTCCCATCTTCTTCACCATAGCTTTAGCGGCGTATGGGAGTCGTGGCAGGGTTTGGATAGGACCTACATCGAGGAGGCTTTAAGGCGCACAGGCGAGACCGTGACCATCGCAGGATGGGTGAGCAGAATCCGGGACAAGGGCAAAATCAAATTCATAATGCTCAGGGATGCCACCGGCGAAATCCAGATCACCATAAAACCTGAAAACACCGTCCATCAAAAAATCAGCTCTTTAAACTTGGGAAGAGAGGACGTCATATCGGTCAGAGGGAAAGCCGTCTCCAGCAAGATCGTCCATGCAGGCGTCGAGTTCATCCCCGAAGACATCGAGCCGATGAACAAGTCGAAGCGGCCTCTCCCCTTTGATGTCTCGGGGCAGGTGAAGGCGGAGCTCGAAACGAGGCTCAACTACCGGTTCATGGACTTCAGGACTCCGCGCACCTCCGCCATCTTCAAGATCCAGCACGAGCTGCTGACTGCGTTCCGCCAGTTCCTCACAGACCGGGGCTACCTGGAGATCCAGCCGCCGTGCATCATCGCGTCGGCGTCCGAGGGCGGGGCCGAGCTGTTCAAGATTCCGTACTTCGAGAAGGAGGCGTATCTGGCTCAGAGTCCGCAGCTGTACAAGCAGATGTGCGCCATCAGCTTCGAGAAGGTGTTCACCGTCGTCCCCATCTGGAGGGCGGAGAAGTTCAGCACGCCGACGCACCTGAACGAGGTGAGGCAGATGGACATAGAACAGGCCTTCGCCGACGACGAGACCGTGATGAGGGTGCTGGAGGAGCTCCTCGTCTACGTGCTCGAGGCCGTGAAGGAACGGTGCTCCAGCGAGCTGGATGTCCTGGGCAGGGTCATCGAGGCCCCCCATCTCCCCCTCAAGCGGCTCACATACACCGAGGCGGTGGAGATGCTTCAGGACACAGGCGAGGAGATCACCTGGGGCGACGACTTCTCCAAGTCGCAGGAGCGGAGGCTGTGGGAGCTCGTCGGCGAGGAGGCCTTCTTCATCAAGGACTGGCCAGCCGTCCAGAAGGCTTTCTACGCCATGCCCCATGAGGAGAACC
>CAZRAV010000032.1:0-7813 GCA_964598175.1 uncultured Candidatus Bathyarchaeia archaeon
AAGGAGATGATGGAGAAGCTCCCCGTCGCCGTCTTCCTCTTCGAGTGCCTCTACTCCGACGGCGAGGACTTCACCCTCAAGCCTTACCCCTTACGTCGGGGGCGGCTCAACGAGATCGTGGAGGAGACGGAGAGGTTCAGGCTAGTCAGGGCCGCTGAGACCCCAGCATCCGAAGAACTTGAGAGGTTTTTCGAGGAGGCGATAGCCGAGGGATGCGAGGGGCTGGTCGTCAAGTCGACGGCCGAAGACTCCATATACAGGGCCGGCGCCCGATCATGGCTTTGGGTCAAGCTGAAGAGGAGCTACCAGAGCAAGATGGTCGAGCCCGTCGACCTCGTCGTGGTGGGCGCCTTCCACGGCCGCGGCCGGCGCGCTGGGAGCTACGGGGCGCTTCTGGCAGCCGCCTACGACCCCGAAGCAGATGTGTTCAGGACGGTCTGCAAGGTCGGCTCAGGCTTCACCGACGAGAACCTCGGGAGGCTGCCGGGAATGCTGGAGGAGTACCAACGCGACGAGAGGCATCCCAGGGTCGACACCATCCTGGAAGCCGATGTCTGGTTCAGCCCGAGCCTCGTCATAGAGGTCTTGGGCGACGAGATCACCCTCAGCCCCATTCACACCTCCGCCTTCAACCTGGTCAGAGAGAACTCGGGCCTCGCCATCAGGTTCCCCCGCTTTACCGGCAGGTGGAGGGAGGACAAGGCGCCTGAGGATGCAACCCAGGTCAAAGAGATCGTAGACATGTACAACTCACAGCTAAAGACCATTGGCAATTAGGTAAAACATATAGCTCCTCACCCCACATTCAAAGGGGACCCAGGGATGATTGAGGAGCTGATCGATCGGCTTGACGACGCCTACACCGTACGGCGGCTGGAGGAGATGATCCGAATCTCGTCGGTGGTGGGTGAAGAGGCTGAGCTGGCAGAGTACTTGTACAGGGAGCTGGACGCCCTCGGCTTTAAAAGCGAACTGGACGAAGTCGAGCCTGACAGGCCGAATGTCTACGGACGGAGGAGCGGAGAACGCCAGGGTAGGCGGCTCATGTTCAACGGCCACACAGACACCGTCCCGGTCTGCGAGGGTTGGGAGACGGACCCCTTCACGCCCGTCGTGAGGGAGGGCCGGATGTATGGCCTAGGATCATGTGACATGAAGGCTGGTTTCGCCTGCGCCCTGACCGTACTCAAAGCCTTTGCTGACTCTGGCTTCGAGTTCGATGGGGAGCTCCTCTTCTCAGGTGTCATCGACGAGGAAGCCTACTCGAAGGGTGCGAGGGCGCTGCTTAGGTCGGGGTACGCCGAGTGCGACGCCATCGTCCTCTGCGAGCCCTACATGGGTGACGAGAGCAAACCCATTCCCCTCGGCATCACGGGGAAAGTCCTCTACAACGTCACTGTGAAGGGGCGGGCTGCCCACGGCTTCAGCCCGCACCTTGGCGTCAATGCCATCGAGGAGGCATCCCGTATCATCGCATCCCTAGACCAGCTGAGGATGCTGACCCACCCCCAGTTCGGGCAAGGAAACCTCTGCATATTGAAGATCGAGGGCGGGTACAAGGTCTATTCCGTCGTTGTCCCAGACCGCTGCCGTTTCGAGGTCAACCGGCTTATTGTGCCCGGTGAGACAGCCAGCAGCGCCATTGAGAACCTTGAGGAGCTGGTAGAGTCGTTGGGCCTCAAGGCGGAGGTGGAGGTGGGGACGAAGCCACCGCGCTACGAGCCTTTCATCCTGAGGGAGGATGAACCTATCATGAAGGTCTTCCACGAAGTCTATATGGAGGTCATGGGGGTTGAGCCTCTATACGAGTACGCCTCGGGCATCACCGACGCCAATGTCTTCACGGGTGAGGCTGGCATCCCCTGCCTCCATCTAGGCCCGAATCGCGGTGATGTCCATAAACCAAACGAGTACGTGTCTCTGGGGGGGCTGCCTCTAGTGTCGAAGATGTATACCCTCATCGCCGCCCGCTTCCTTATGAGCGATTGATAGTTTAATAAGCCGAGAAGGAGCATCAGTGGAGCGTGTCTAAGATGAGCGAAATGGTACCGATGAAGGATTTCAAGAAGCTTGTCATCAAGATCGGGACTGTGACCGAGGTCGAGCGCGTCCCTGGCTCAAGGAACCTTTACAAGCTTCAAGTCGACATGGGAGACGAGATGCGGCAGATAGTCACGGGCCTTGTCGGCTACTACACGGAAGAGGACCTGAAGGGGAAGGTCATCGCAGTCCTCATGAACCTCAAGCCCGCCCGAATCTTCGGCCAGATCTCGAATGGAATGCTGCTGGCAGCAGAGATAGAGGACAAGCTCTCCCTGCTCACCGTTGACAGGGAGATACCCAACGGCGCAAGGATAACCTGACGCTAGAAACTCTCCTTGTGTATGACCTCTGAGAGGCGCCTCCTCGGCCTAGGTGAGGGGCTCTCCGCCGGATAACCTACGGGCACTATGGCTAGGGGCCTAACTCCTCTGGGAGCCCCGACAGCCTCAGCTGCTCTGCTCTCGTCGAAGGCTCCGATCCAGCAGCTTCCAAGGCCATTGGCCTTCGCCGTTAGCAATAGATTCTGAACAGCAGCCGCGGTGTCCTGAAGGCAATAGAGCTCAACCCCCCTTCTACCATACCTTGAAGCGGATCGGCCAGGATCAGCGCAGACGACGAAGACGACGGGTGCCTCTGCTAGAAAATATTGGCCAAAGGCTGCTTCCGCGAGCCTCCTCTTATTTGCTTCGTCTCGGACGATGACGAACTCCCAAGGCTGGCGGTTGCCAGCGCTGGGTGCCAAGCAGGCTGCCTCCACTAGGAGTTCCACGTCATCCTCAGAGATGTCTCTCTTGGAGAAAGCCCTGATGCTCCTCCTCTCCCTTATCATGTCAGGTATATGCATCAACCGTGCCTCCGATGGAATAACCTCATTATGTGAAGTTAAAAATAGATCTTTTCTACCCTCTTCATCCGCCTGTTCAGAAGGATGATTACGACCACCATGGCTGAGCCCGCTGAGAGGCCTATGGCTATGTAGAGCAGCTTAGTCCAAGAGGATGACGGGGCCTCTTTGACCATTGTCTCCGACACAGTGACGTATAGGTTGCTGTCCATCAGCTTCTCTCTGGAACGATGACTGTCCCCAATGTACGCCTGTGTAGACACGTTGAAGCCGGTGATGACGTAGCTCTCGTATTCGGGGGCCTCCGTGATCCTGGAAAGAGGGTCCTGGGACCTGAATAGCGTCAAGTCGATGGGCAGCCATCCCCAAGGTGGTATAAAAATCAAAACCCATCCATGCCATCCCACCTTCCTCTGTTCAATTTGAAGGTGGTCGCCCCAGGAGGACCTCTTGCTCTCTATGCCCTCATTGAAGACCAACCCCACTTGGAGGAGGGAGGGGATGTTCAGGGCGCGGCACAAGGTTATGAGAAGTATCGCCTGATCGTCGCAGTCACCTATCCTCCGGGCGAGGGTTTCGTTAGGGTAGCTAGGCACCTCAAAGTTGCCGTAAGAGATGTTCTCGGTTACCCAAGCGAGGAGACTGGTTACTAACTCGAGAACCGTTGTCCGGTTTGCCGCGAGACTAGGAACCAGCGTCTGGATTGCCTTGTCCCCAGTGGTGAATGTCTCAGTCTCGATGCAGAACTCTTCCACGAGCCTAGGAGGAATGTCCGACAGCGGACCAGCTTCAACGGGGTCGATGTCGGGCCTTGGTCGATCGGCTGATTCGATCTCAAAGGTAATGGAAAAGACGAGGCTGGAGTTTGCAGCTATCTCGGATGGGAGGTCGATGACCGCCATCCTATTGCCGTCGACATCGAGATATTCGCGTGCCACGGCGTGGGTGGAATTCTTTATCCTAACATTCTGCCAACTATTGCTATGAAATAGGGCCATGGTAGTGTCGTCTTCTGTCAGATGGTAAGCGTCGTCACCCCGATTCTCAAAAGTGTATATAGAATTGTAGAGATAGCGAGGCCTTTTCTCGCCAAGGGCTATGGGCATAGATCGGGCTAAGGTGAGGAAGACGAGGAACGCCCCGATCGCCTTGGGATTCAAACCCTGAACCCCATATGTAGGGGAGCCGCCTCTTATCTGCTTTACCCGGTGGAAGGCCTACTCGATGTGTACCCTGAAGAGGTCGATGTCGCCCTTCAGGTACGGGAGGAACTCCCTGACGGCTCTCTCGACATCCCTCGATTGGGTGACATAGCGGCCTACGATGAGGATGTCTGCACCCGCGTCCAAGGCGATCTGTGCCGTGCTGGGGCTGATGCCGCCTGCCACCGCGACGAGCAGCCTCCTATCCTTGAAGGCGTCCCGTATCTCGCTGATGTAGCCCCACCTGGGCTCGCCGCCCCTCTGCTCCACATCGATGGCCCGGTGGAGGATGACGCCGTCTGGCAGCTGCTCAAGCGCCTTCAGTTTGGCCACGGGGTCTTCGACCTCCATAAGGTCTACGAAGGAGTAGATGCCGAGCCTCTGGGCCTCGTAGACGAAGTTGTTGAGGGTCGCTGTGGAGGCGGCGCCGGCGGCGCAGACCGCGTCGGCGGTCTCGTCGAATGCGATGTCGACCTCGACCTTGCCGACGTCCATCGTCTTCAGGTCTGCGATGATGAAGCTGTCCTTCGATGCCTTCCTCAGCTCGCGTATGACGCCGACGCCGTAGCGTTTGATGAGGGGGGTGCCGGCCTCGAGGAGGATGCTGTCGCTAGTAGGTATCGCTGAGACCACCCTCTTGACGGCCTCGATGTTGGGCGCGTCGAGGGCGATCTGGAGGTAGGGCGGCCTCCAAAGCCTCGGCGCCTTGAAGCCCATGAGCGGGTGGCGTGCTCGGTCCTTGTCGTACATAATCTTCTCAAGGGGCGGATACTGCTGGAGGGCCCTGCTCAGCGCCAGCTTTGTGGCGCTGTAGTTGTAGTGGTAGATGCGGCGCTCGTCCTCAGCCTTAGGGTGGATGAAGACGCTGACGACGACGACCCAGTCCTCAACGACCTCCCTGGGGACGATTCCGTCCTCCACGGCATCGGCGACAGCCTTCGCAACAGCCGCCTGGGCTGGACCGAAGATCTTGCCTGCGTCCTCCATGTTCCTGACGGTCACCTTGGGGACGATGACGGTGAAAGGCTTCGACGGCAGGTTGGGCCTGATTACGGCGAGGAGCGGCGTGTGCCCGAAGGAAAGGCTGCTAAGGGACTGGGCGAAGGCCGTGCCGACGGGCCCCGATTTATCGCCGATGAGGAGGTCGATGTGCGCAACCTCGTTTCCTTCGCCGACCAAGGCCTCCCCTATGAAATAGGTTCCACCAGGGGATATGGTTCTCTCCCTGAACCGGTCTATGGCTGCACGCACGGCCTCGCTGACCGAGCCGTAGCGTCCCTGCGCGACCTGCTCCTCTAGGAACCTATGCTGATCCTGGGTGATTCTCCCCGGTGTCCTTATCAGACCCTTATCTGCGCTCATCAGACTCCCTAGATCAAGGGGATCGGAATCAATATTTAACCTTTACCAATATGTGTGACCTCTACGTGTCACATTAGAAAATTTACACCGAAATAATTTGCATTTTCAGGTATTTTGTGTCACAAATGGGTTACATGATTGGGGCGACAGGTTTCGTTGCAAGTCCATCAGAAGAAAGTAACAATGGGGTAAAGCCTAAAGAGGTAGAAACTCAACACTACTCTGGGGGTCATCTAGCTGAGTATTAAGTTAAACGAGTGGTTCCATCCCCATCCGAACCTGAAGAGGCTATACCAGATCTACTTGCTCGTTTTTATTGTCCTGATGCTGGCTTGGATTGTTCCTCTGACGATATTAGTAGGTGGCGGTAGAGTCTCTCAGATATTGTTCATGTTCATCGACGTCCCGTTGATAGTCTCCATTATTTTCTGCCTATACTGGATCAACGAATACGTGACCTCAATTGGCTTCATGCTCACCAAGAGCGATGTCATCGTGAAGAGGGGCGTGTGGTGGAGGCACAGGAGGACCGTGCCCTATAACAGGATCACGAACATCGACATAGCCCAGGGCCCCATATCGAGGATGTTTGGCCTAGGAGCAGTGGCCGTCCAGACGGCGGGCTACTCAGCAGCGGGCGGGACTAGCAGACGTGCTGAGGCGAATGTCTTCGGTATCCAGAACTTCGACGGGGTCAGGGAGACGATCCTGGACCTCCTAAGAGCCAGACGCCCCATCGCCGTCGAAGCCGGAACCGAGGAGCCATCGGATATCAACCTACAGATCCTCCAAGAGCTGAGGAAGATCCGTGAGGCGCTCTCGAAGGACTAAACTATTCAGCTGTCTAACGTAGACTTATCATCTGGTTTTACTGTTCAATCAAGAAGCTTGGTGGACGCCCTCTACCTGATGGTAGCTCAAATCTCGACCATCAGCGTTATTTTTACGACCTGTTCTCGATTCTTTAGAAGCCTCAGTAGGGGAGATTGGAGGCCGCAAGCGGCTTTGTCTGCGCCGACCAACAGTGTCCTATCGCAGATGTAGCTGCTCCTACGGGCGATCATATCCGTCGGGTGGCTCAGGGTTAGCCTCGGATCGCCCCTGCCGGAGACTTCGAAGACGAGGCCACTTACCTCGAGGATGAGCCTTATCCTTGCGTCTCGGCTCCGTATTGTCGCCTTTACTTTGGGGTCGAGGTCCTTCAGCCCCTTCTCGGCCGCGATGGCGACGATGCAGTTGCCGCGTGGCGTCAGCTCGGGTTCTCTTGTAACCATGAGGGTCGTCCTGTGGCTCGCCTTGATGTTTGGGTGTCCCCTGGCCCTGAAGGTCTCCCTCAGCTGCATGACAGGATAGAAGTTGGGTGCGGAGGTTTATATGCTGAGGGGAAGATTTTTACATTTTAGCTGTGGTATTTATCTATATCCTGAAGAGGGAGAAGGAATGAGTTGGAGATTCCGCAAGGGGGAAACTCACGAACAGGAAGGAACCAAATTTAAACGTAGAAGTAAGAAAATTAACATTAGAAGAGAGATTAAGAAATTAAATAAAAAATATGGCGAAGATACTGTAACGATAGCCATGCGAGCATTGTCTAAAGATGAAAAATTCATTAAATTACCAATAGAAAATCAGTTAGAAATACTCAAAGATGACCTAAAGATTAGAGGTGCTTTTTAGAGTCTATCCAGCGGCGTCTTCATATATGAAGTGCCTCCGTAGCGCAGCTAGGTAGCGCATCTTTAAGGTATTTTTAAAGAGAAAAAGAAATGGATTAGTAGAAATATCACAGTATGGGGCGAGATGTCCCGATTGTGGAATGGGAATAGTGCTGATATACATTTATATTTATTTATTTAATCAATGAAAAAATTAAATTATTTTAATGTTATCTTTAACATATATTCTGCAACCCGCATATTCAGTTTCTAATTAAAAAAACATCTGTGTGCACCTGTAATTAACTATAATTATGTATATGAAAAAAGATTTATAAATAAAGAAGTTATATCTATAATCAAAAAAGGAGGTGAAAAGATGGATAAAGTTGAAACCGAACCAACGCTGTTGCAGGTATCCCATGAAGCAGAACTTGACCTATATGTTATAGCTAAATACTATAAATGCAAAAAAATGGTTAAAATAAAAGATATAATCAATATAGATTACCACGTATTCATTAAAGTTGAACCACACAACTGCGAACCATAAAAAACCAATATCCTCTATTTTAATCATTTTCTCACAGTTAATTGGGTTTGGGTTTGGGGGAAGATTTTTACGCCGCTTCACTTGATGTATTCTCTGGACGGGGCTGGTAGATCAGTCTGGTATGATCGTCGCCTTGGCAGGGCGGAAGCCGCGG
>CAZRAV010000033.1:0-3431 GCA_964598175.1 uncultured Candidatus Bathyarchaeia archaeon
GCAGCGGTATAGCACCTTATGCTCCTCCGGTAGATACCGGTACGCGCTGGTGGTGTAGATACGTCCACAACCCTCGCACACGGGAAAATAGGGAAGCGTCTCTAGAAACTTCTCCTGCCCAATCTCCTCCTTTATTATCTCGCCAACCCTATCGGCGTTCTCCATCAGGGTCAGGATCTCATCGTTGAGCATGCCCTCCTCGTAGATCCTAGTCCCTGATTTGAAGGTGTACTCAGCGCCGCACGTGTCCAGGGCCTCGAGGAGCAGGGAGGTCATATGGGCGCCGAAGCTGTCATGGGTGCCGAAGGGGTCAGGGATATCTGAGACAGGATAGCCAAGCCACTTCTCCAAATCCTTTGGGAGGCCCGCTGGGACCTTCCTGAGCCCATCTTTGTCGTCGGAGAAGGCGATGAGCTCAGAGTTGTACCCCTGGACCTGGACGCCCATTGCGACCGCACAGTTCCTGAGGGCATCACCGAGACTCCCGATATGGGGGAACCCTGAGGCACCGAGGCCGCTCTCCCTCCTAATCAGCTCTAGGCTCCGCCCCAGACGCCTCTCCCGATCCAGGAGCTCCTTGGCGGCCTTGTCGTACCATGTGCCTCGGCCTATGATCTCCGGCATTTCGGTCTCCCCGGAGTATTGGGGAGGAGTGTTTTATAAAAAGGGTTCCCGCCCTGCTTGCTGGCAAGTTTTAAATCGACTTTGTTTGTATCCCATCTATAAGATGGCAGACCTAAGAGCTGAGAGCCGCCCCCTTGTGACTTACCTCCTCCTCTCGTCCATAGCCCTCATACAAGTCTACATCTCGACCCTGCCTGTGGACGAGGCGGTCAGGTTCTTCGACGAGTACGCGCTCTTCCCCGTCAAGCTCTTCAACGGCGTCGGCATTGCAGGTCTCGTCACCTACATGTTCCTCCACGGAAACTGGATGCACTTCCTCGTGAACGCCGTGGCCCTCTTGGGAGCCGGCGTGATTGTGGAGAGGGAGATCGGTTCGGCGACTTACGCCCTCGTCTACCTCTCATCGGGTTTAGCGGCGGGTCTTGTGCACAGCTTCCTGCACGTGTCCTCGAAAGTCCCACTAGTCGGCTCCTCGGGCGCCATCTTCGGGGCCATCGCTGTCCTCTTCCTGCTGATGCCGTTCAAGATCACCTTCGCCCTCATCGTACCCCTCCCCTCCGTCCTCGTTGGGATCATGGTAAGCGCAATCGAGTTATCGGCCGTCTGGCTCCCATTGGACACAGGAATCGCCCACGACGCACACCTGAGCGGATTCATCTTCGGCTGCATAAGCGCCTTCGCCATCGACAGAAAAAGGGCCCTAAAAGGGCTTTTCATCGCCATCGTAGTTTTCGGCGTTCTTCTCTACCTTGGAATCTATTTTGGGCTCATATAGCCCGGAGTTGGAGGGATGAGAGGACGGCTGGAAGCTCTTCTAGGCTGTCGAGGATACGATCTGCCCCCGCCTTCTCCAAAGCCTCAAGCTTCGTGAAGTGGGCTGGGACCGCGATGGCGTAGACGCCGGCTGCCTTCGCTGCATCAACATCCCTGACGCTGTCGCCGACGACAACCCCCTTACGGGGATCGACACCCAGCATCTCGAAGCAGGCGAGGAGCTGGTCGGGGTAGGGCTTCATACGGAGTTCAGGGGTGCGACCAACGACTGCGGTGAAGAACCCACGTAGGCCGTTCATCTCCAGTATCCGCTCAGCAACCTCCCCCGAGTTTGAGGTAGCGACACCCATCGCAATGCCATGCTCCCTCAGCCACTCCAATGCCTCAACGGCGCCAACCATGAGGTGGCATTGGGAGACCCCTTGAGCCTCGCTAGCCTCGAGGATAGAGTAAGCCCTCTCCTGGATGCCCTCCGCCTCACCTCTGGGATGTGTCTCACAGAGTTCGTCCCACATCAGGTTAAGCATGTTGAAGAGACCCTTTTCACTGCAACGGTTCACCGTTGACTCGGAGCAGCCACAGTCGAGGTACGCTTCGACGACTTTTTTGTGGGCGCCTCTCCAGTCCACGAAACCACCGAGGTTCACCAGAGTCGCGTCAAGATCAAAGACGACACCTTCGACATCCAAGGTCGACGCACAAGACATTGAACCCAGCAGCCCTTTTTTATATGATCCCCATAGCACACATCCACAATGTTTCGTCGCTTGGAGCCGCTAAACCGGGTGGGGAACTCGTCTGACATATGCCTCGTATATGAGAAATCCAACAAGCACCGTCATGGTTCCCTGAATTGCGTTGAACACCCCTATCATCGATAGCAAATTGACCGCGACGGAGTATGACAGCCCATAGTAGACAGGGAGGACAATGAGGTTCATGATACTCATGGTTCCGACCCTAAGAGCGACTCCTACAACGACCGATACCACTTTCCTATACCTACTTATCAAGTATAAGCCAACCCAGATGCCCAAGATTGTTGAAAACTCCGCTATCGCCTTCATGACGGCGCCTACTATGTCACCACTCCGAGCGGTGATGGCGAGGCAGGCGACGGTGGAGGCGGTCGCCCCAGAGGACAGCCCATAGAGCAATAGGGCGAGGGTGATGGGGATGCCCGTAAAGTCGAACTTTAGGAATGGCAGCCAGGGGAACGGGATCTTCAGACCCGAAAACTTTAGAGTGTAGTCGACGACGACGACCAGCGTCGCGATAATCGTAGTGCCCGTTAGGCGTGCTGTTTTCCCACCGACTCTCTCCATGATCGTCTTACCTACGCATCAAGTGCGCAGACACCCATAGAAGATTTACCAGTATTAAAGTTGGTACTATTGTGCGCGGTCCCTACGTTTTAGGTGAAGAAGCCTTCGACATATTCGGTGAAGCCCCGATTCCCGAGCATTGAGGCGAGGATCAACCCCATGACGACCATCTCCACGAAGGCCTTGGCGAGGATCTGCACGGTGATGAGGTTCACCACAAAGGAGGGGAGGCCAAAGACGATGGGGAAGACTACGATGAATAGGAAGGCAGTGTACAGAGCCTCTGGCAAGTATGAGGCCACTGCCGCCGGCACCATGAGTAGTCTGCGCCTGTTTAAAAGGCCGAGCGATCTCATGATGAGGCCGGCTGCGATGCCCGTCAGAGCCTTGCCCACGGGCAGCCCGAACCCCGTGATGAGGTTTCCCTTCGAGAAGCCGAACTCGTATGCGGCGACAAAGCCACCCACAATCCCTGTGAGGCCGCCGAAGGAAAAGCCCCCGAAAAGGGCGGCGATGAAAGTGGTCACGTGGGAGAGGTCTAGGGCGAGGGAGACGCTTATGGAGCCGAGGGGGATGGAGGGGATGATTGGGGAGACCTTGATGGAGAGGAATGACAGGACGTTGCCTAGGGCGCTCATCATGGCGATGAAGACGACACCCTTCGCGGATCTCACTCTTGGGCCCATGGGAGACATTCCATCCGTACTC
>CAZRAV010000033.1:3531-7669 GCA_964598175.1 uncultured Candidatus Bathyarchaeia archaeon
ATGAGAGTTCCCTTTCGGGATTTTATATAAGAATGAAATTCGCTGCTAGTTCCCTCGTCCATTTTTATGTTTAAAGTGCCCAAATAGGGTTCGAAACCGAGTTTCTCAAGAATCTGTCTCCTGACCCAGTCTAAACCCACGAAAATGCTTCCCATTCCAACTCCTGTAACAATTTTCCCTTTAATGAACAAAGGCATGGAGCAACCTCTCACCCTTTCGTTCGCACGATTTGAATCAACACCGATTCTAGGTAATATGAAGAAATCCTTGTCTTAAATTCCCTTTCCACGTTCGCGCTTCCCGAGGTTCACTGCGCGAGAAGGCTTCTATTAAAATCTGAGCAAAACATGGAAGGCTTTAAGCTTCCTGTCTCATCGTTGAGGTTGGTGGACTACATGAGCGCTCTCCAAGATGCAATCAGACAAAGGAGGAGCATCCGAAAATTCAGAGACCAACCGATCCCCGAATCCTTGGTGCTCCAAGTGCTCGACGCGGGGCGGTGGGCTCCCTCCGCCGGTAACGCCCAGCCATGGAGGATGATCCTCGTCAACGACGCATATGTTCGAAGAGAACTCTTGGAGACGATAGCCCGAAACCTTGTGGATGAGCTCCTCTCGGGAGCGACCTCGAAGGAGGTCGACTACACAGATGAGATCGCTGAGCCTCTATCATCAGCGCCAGTCCTCATCGTCGCCTGCATGACCAAGGAGGTCTTCGGCGATCGGCCGGACAGGTGGCTGAGCGAGCATACTATGGGGGTTCAGAGTGTCACCGCCGCCGTCCAGAACATGCTGCTCGTCGCCCACGACCAGGGCCTCGGAGGGTGCTGGTGTTCGACTCCACTCCTATGCCCCACAGCTGTCAGGCGGGTGCTGGGCATCCCCCAGAGCGTCGAGCCCCAAGCTGTCATCGCCCTAGGCTACCCTGACGAGAAGCCAGAGCCACCGAGGAGGAACCCCCTTAGCGAGGTTATCTTCCTGAACAGGTGGAACAACAGGTATAGGGTGGCGGTCTAACCACGCCTGCATTCGTCGATAAGGTGTTGTAGGGTCTCCTCGGCTCTGTCGGCGTCCTCTTTCTTCACGAGGATGTGGTCCCTGAGGAAGGTGGATAGGGCGTAGATGCTGATGTTCGCTTCGGCCAGGCGATCTGAGATCGCTGCGAGGAAGCCGACGACCGAGAGGTCGAGGACGATGTCGAAGGTGACTAAGCGGTAGGGCCCCTCTTCTACGAAGCCGCTCAATCGCTCCCTCAGACCCTTCCACCTCTCCGCCCTCAGCACAACAGAGACCTCGGCTATGTCAAATGTTACTGAGGAAAAAGGTTCAAGGCTGCAGAGAAGGCGTCTCGCCTCGGCCTCCTCTTTTCTGGGGATGCTGACGACGATGTAGTCATCGGGATACACGATGATCTTCGTCTCGGCAAGAAGCCTCCTTACCGACTTGGACATCTGCATGCTTACCGTTTAGGTGATCGGGCCACTTTCCTAAAAAAATACCTATGTAATGGGTTACCTATTGTCAAGGAGGTTTCTGCAGGTCCAGGTCTCTATCCGCTTCAGCTTCTCCGTCAGCTTTGGCCATTCTGAGAGCTGCTCTCGCAGAGCATCGATGTCCGTCTGGTACTTACTGATGCTCCGGAGGTCGCTGTCTATCTGCTTGAGTCGCTTCTCATGTTCGAGGAGAAACTGGATTATATGAAACCTTCTCAGGGACATCCTTTTCATCTTTCTTGCTCAAGGGGAGTGCCTTTCCGTTGCCCGAGTTGTATCTCCCTCGACAGGGTATCAAAGAGATGTGTACTCGTGATCCGAATAAGAAGTGTGACAAGCGCGCACTTCGTGCTATTTCTCAAGGACCGGTGATAGAACCCCAATATTTTATCCATATATTAACTAATTCTTGTCATTAGTTGGTGGTCAGAGTCCGCCTTGGCCTCGTCAGGGTCATGGGGGCGTTATCCCAAATAAGGAACTGAGCCCTAAGGCTATACCTCCCTCACGCGCTTCCCCTTGGAGGTCAGCTCCACCAGCTTGACGGGAAGCCTCTGGACGCGTCTCCTCACACGTTTGATGAACGGCCTGGGGTTTTCAGGCGACAACATGTAGACTCTCCTCTCCGTCAGAAGCAGCACGATGGACTCCTCCGCATTGGTGTAGTCCGAGAACTTGAAGCCGCTACGCTTCAAGGCCCCGACAGCTTCCTTCGCATACCGCACGGCCTCCTTGGAGACCTCCCCCGTGGACTGCTCCCTGATGTATATCTCGGCCCTTACAATGGACTTGTAGGATATAGTCACCGCGCTGCGGAGGAGCCGCTTGATGGTGACTCCCTCACGAGTTAGCCAATACCTGCTCTCGTAGACGGGGGCCCACCAAGGGAGGAGGAGGCCGAGGCTGAGGCTGAGGCCCAGTATGATGATGTCGTTGAAGAACTCGGGCGAGTTAACTGGCATCCCCGACGAGAGGTGGACATACGTCTGGTAGGCCTTCAAGGAGAAGAGGGGGAGGTTCAGTAGGGGAATCATGTACCCTAGTAGCCTCCGTCTCCTGCTCAGGGGCAGGGCGGCCACCGATTCCCCTCTGGGAGCGCTCAAACGGAATCCAGATGGAATAGGTAGCACACCCTTTTTAAACGGTGCACTCCGTGAGACTGCGGCTGAAGGTAAAAAGGCGGCGTCTCCCTGTCAGGGAGAGTATTCGATGGCGCCGAGCTCAGAGTCGCCTCTCGGAAGCGCGGGAAGAGAGAGGGCTCCACGGCAGTTTAAAGATTTAAGTCATGCCGTCAACATATTATTGTAGGATTGGAGGCGTAGATCAGGGCTTTGTACAGCAGCGTCAGCGATGAGACTCTCACCCACATAGCCAGCGTCCTCGGTGGGGACGAGGGGGTGGAGATCATCAAGGTGCTCAGGGATGTCGAGGATATAACCGTCGAGGAGCTCGCGAGCAAGACTGAAATCCAGATCAACACTGTGAGGAAGCTGCTCTACAAGTTCTACAACCACAGCCTCGTCTCATCGAGGCGGTTCCGGGACAAGGAGACGGGCTGGTTCATCTTCCAGTGGAGGCTCCAGCCCGAACTCATAGAGGCCTTCATCCAGGGGATGAAGCAGAAGATCCGGAGGAAGCTGCAGACGAGACTCGACTACGAGCTCCAGCACGTGTTCTACCGCTGCGGCTCTTCCACATGCCCGAAGGTCACCTTCGAGGAGGCGATGGAGACCATCTTCCACTGCCCCATCTGCAACGAGCCTCTGAGGCCTGTCGACAACACCACCGTCATCGGCTTCCTGAGGCAGAAGATAGCAGAGATAGAGGAGGAAATGAACAATTGAAGCTGCCAACGCGGGAGAAAGCACTGAAAAAGATGGAGGAAGCCGGCTGCAGCAAGATGGTCATAGACCACTGTCTAAGCGTCACCAAGGTCGCCATGAGACTAGCCGACATGTTTAGGCGACGGGGCTTCGATGTAGACCTCAAACTCGTCGAGGTGGGGGCCCTAATGCACGACCTCGGCAGATCCAGAACGCACCGCGTCGAACACGGCGCCATCGGAGGGCAACTCGCTAGGAAGATAGAGCTCCCCGAGCCCCTGGCGAGGATCATAGAGAGGCATGTGGGTGGCGGCATCACTGCCGAGGAAGCGGAGAGGATTGGCCTGCCGAAGGGGAGCTATGTGCCGGAGACGCTGGAGGAGAAGATCGTGGCCTACGCCGACAAGCTCCTGGAGGGAGACAGGCTGGTGGACATCGAGGTCACCGTAGAAAAGTTCGGGAAGGAACTGGGTAAAGACCACCCAGCACTGGACCGGCTGCGAGCCCTCCACGAAGAGATGATAAGCCTCATCGGCCCGAGCTCTGACCTGCTATAAATTTAAGCTTCCCCAGATGATGATTCGTAGGGCCGGTCGTCTAGCCAGGTTGGGACGCTGCCCTTACGAGGCAGAGGTCGCCGGTTCAAGTCCGGCCCGGCCCACCACATCTTTCGCGCGCTCGCGAGAGACAGGTCCTTCGATTTCGCAAATGTAATCGAAATACATAAATTACATTTCAAAAAACTAACATCGGCATCGATATGGAGACAAAAGTTCTGTTAGAGGATATGACTTGGCAAGAAGTAGAAGAAATATTGAAAGAG
>CAZRAV010000034.1:0-4564 GCA_964598175.1 uncultured Candidatus Bathyarchaeia archaeon
TATCAAAAAGAATTAGAAACCGTAGTTCCAGTTGTTGTTATTTGTGGAGCTGGAAAATGCGACGTTGAGAGATTCTGTGAAGATTGTGACCCATCTGAAAAATTAGGATGTATTTATGATCAAAGAAAACGAATATCTCAAGTATTAAATGAAAGTAGTTGTATATCAATTTTATTTGAAGAAGATTTCGATCTTGATATCGCAAGTATTGAAGAACAAATTATATTGAGAAATGATGATGTGGAAATCGTTTTCATAATTCCGAGTTCTGTTGGATCAGCAGCGGAATTAGCTCTTTTTGCAAGAGATCCTATTATAAAACCTAAATTGAGAGTCTTAGTGCCTTACCAACATCATCCTTTATATGCAAAATCAAGGAGTTTCTTAACTTCCCATTACCTCGAATTGATGTCTGAACTTGGTCATATATATCCCTTCGACCCTTCTGAGGAACATCATCCCTCAGCTATAACAATCGCTTCTATGATGATGGATTCTTATCGTTTAAACAAACTATCAAAACTGATGGGACAAGATGCGAAATAAAGGCATCACGTGCGATGCTTTTGGTCAAAAATAGTTGTTCTGAACAATAAAATTTAAATAGGTAGGTTTTTATCATATTTGTCGGGTGGCATGGCATGAGAGTGGACCCTGACATCAAAGTAATGCGAATGCTTAGAGCCTTAGACAGTCCCTCAAGAATAAAAATAATCGAACTTATAATCAACTCATCACACATATCATTCACTAAAATACTTAGTCATCTGGAAGAACAAAGTGGTAAAAAAATAAATAAAGGAACTTTGTCATATCATTTAGGTATTCTAGTTCAATCTAATGTTTTAACAAAAGAATTAGAAAGAGGTCCAGATAGGGATTATTCGAAGTATGATATTACAGAAGAAGCTGAGAAAATTCTACAAGCACTTGGTTTATTTGTGGAAGGTTCACCCTAATTTTTATTGTATAACGTTTTTCCATCCGCGCGCGAGGCATTCACTCTATCCCCTCGGAAAAACCCTTATGACCAGTAGCTGGGTATAGCGGTTTTTCAGGCATCAGTCTCATGTGCCTCTCCCAGCCTTGGGATAGAGCCCCGACCACGCCGCCTTTGAATGGGCTGCGGTCCTTCGCGCGCAAAAGCTCATGTGTGGCGAAAAAGATCGAAATATCAACCAATACCAAACTTCTGTTTAAGCGGTAATGTTCTTCCTTGAAGACGATCTTCACTGTAGAGGCTTTGGACAATTGATACGGAAAACCGCTAATATCTCTTTCACAATCCTAGTGGTGGTTGTCTGCTTGAAGTTTGACAAGATCAAGACGGCTATCAAGGGCGAGGACCTAGACGAGATCCCTGTGAGCGTCTGGTGGCACTTTCCTGAGAGAGACCTCGACACCGTGAACCTTTGCGAGATGCAGCTGGCATTCCAGCGGCGGTTCGACCCCGATCTGATGAAGGTCTGCCCCAGCGGTGGATACCCTTCCGTCGCATTCGGCGCCGAGATCGAGTACTACGGGTCGCCGACGGGTGCGCCGCGCGTCAAGTCCCAGAGTATTAGATCCTCTGAGGATTGGGGGACACTAGAGGAACTGGATGTGCAGGATGGAGTCCTCGGTGAGATGGTGAGGGCTACTGAGTGTATCGGCGATGGTCTGGAGGGGAAAGTCCCCTTCATTCAGACGGTCTTCTCGCCCCTGACAATCTGCATGAAGATCGGTGGCGACCGTCTGCTGGAGGACCTGAGAAGCGAAACAGATCAGGTCGAGGACGCGTTGGAGGTGATCTCTAGGACGATGACGGAGTTCGCTAGGGCAAACATCGACGCAGGCGCAAGCGGCCTCTTCTTCGCAACCCAGATGGCAAACTTGGACATGCTGACGGAGGGAATGTATCGAAGCTTCGGGATGGAATACGATCTCCCAATCCTGCGCGCCGTCCGGAGCCGGTCTTTCATCAACGTCGTCCACATCCACGGCAGCAACATCATGTTCGACCTAATCGCAGAGAACTACCCAGCCGACGGACTGAACTGGCACGACCAGAGGACGCAGCCGAGCCTCGAAGAGGCCTCAAGGCGGTTCCAAGGGATGCTTCTCGGCGGCATAGACGAGGTCGACACTCTCGTGAAGGGGACTATCGACGACGTTGAGGATATGGTTAAGGAGTCGATCAGAAGCGTCTCGGGGCGTCGACTGATCCTTGCCCCAGGATGCGTCATCCCGTTGGCTGCTCCAAAGGCCAACCTCGATGCGGTTATTCATACAGCAAGGTCTTATAATGACTGGAGGTGAGAAGGCTCACCCTACTCATCCTCCTCTGCTATACGAATTGTGAAAGCTACCTTAACGATCCCAATGTGTCTGTCGATGCCCAAAAAGTCGTAATTTCTTACTGTGGTTCGAACCATGAGCGACAGCCTAACATATAAAAGCTTCTTTTGGGTTGGATTCTCTAATCTTTAAGATGTCCAAGAAACGTTGAGGTGTGGGTCATTGGGCGGACTTGGGGTGTTGACCGAAGAGAAGATCAAGGAGTTTCTGCACGAGGACATCGGATATGGCGACATAACCTCGGAGGCCCTCTTTGAGGACGGACAGCAGGCCCGGGCCAGGGTCCTCTTCAGGGAGGATGGGGTTGTAGCGGGCCTTGAGGAGGCTGCAGCTGTCTTCGCCCTCCTCGGATGTACGGTGAAGCTCTTGGAGGAGGACGGTGGCAGAGTTGGCTCAGGCTCTGTCGTCATGGAGGTCTGGGGGCCCGCAGAGGCGATACTAGCTGGGGAGCGGACGGCCCTGAACCTCCTCGGGCACATGTCTGGCATAGCCACCGCGGTTGCAGCAGCCGTTTCCAAGGCGAAAGGGGCGAATCCAAAGATACGTGTTGCGGCCACTAGGAAGACGATCCCAGGTTTGAGGGATCTGGATAAGATGGCGGTCGAGCTGGGAGGCGGGGACACCCACCGCTTCCGGCTGGACGACTGTGTCCTCATAAAAGACAATCATTTGAGTCTCGGGCTCTCAGTAGGAGAGGCGGTAGCGAGGGCGAAGCAGAGGGTGAGCTTCACGAAGAAGGTCGAGGTCGAGGTGATCTCCCTAGAGCAGGCGTTGGAGGCTGCGGAGGCCGATGCGGACATCATCATGTTCGACAACATGATCCCCTCCGAAATAAGGCGCTGCCTCGATGTCCTCGGCGAACGCGGCCTCAGGGAGGGAAGACTCTTCGAGGCGTCAGGCGGCATAACCATGGAGAACGTGGAGGAGTACGCGGCCACGGGTGTGGACATCCTCTCCATGGGCTGCTTGACCCACTCCGTAAGGAGCCTGAACGTGAAGCTTGAGCTGGAGCCCATTTAGGAGACAGCCCCCTTGACCCTCGAAGATGTCTCTGGCTTACAGAGGAAGATTCTAGAGCTGAAGGAGGAGAAGAACGCGCTCCTCCTCGCCCACAACTATCAGATCCCGGAGATCCAGGAGATCGCTGACCACCTCGGTGACTCCCTTGAGCTCTGCATGAGGGCTGCGGAGGTCGAGGACGCCAGGCTCATCGTCTTCTGCGGCGTCGACTTCATGGCCGAGACAGCGTCCATCCTCAACCCCGACAAGAAGGTCGTCCTCCCCACAGCGTCGGCGCAGTGCCCCATGGCTGCGATGCTCCCCGCCAGGGTGCTACGGGAGGCCAAGAAGGCTCACCCCGAGGCAGACGTCGTCCTGTATGTGAACACTTTGGCGGAGGCGAAGGCGGAGGCCGATATCGTCTGCACCTCGGCGAACACAGGCGAGATAATCGGACGGATGGACTCGGACACCGTCCTTTTCGGTCCCGACAAGAACTTGGCCTTCTTCGCCTCAAGGCTGAATCCTGAGAAGACGATCATCCCGGTGCCCGCAGACGGCTTCTGCTACGTCCACCGCTTCTTTGGCGATGGCTCGGAGGCGCTGGAGCTGAAGAAGCAGCATCAGGGAGCGGAGCTCCTCGTCCACCCCGAGTGCGATCCCGAGTTCCAGCTCAAAGCCGACCACATATTTTCAACGGGGCAGATGTACAGGCACTGCAAGAGTTCAAGCTCAAAGGTCTTTATCGTCGCTACGGAGATGGGCTTGGTCGATCGACTCCGCCGGGAGATACCAGGGAAGACATTCCTGCAGGCGAAGAAGTATGCGGAGTGCTCTGCCATGAAGCGAATCACGCTTGAGAACACGTTCGAGGCTTTGAAGCGGGAGGAGCCCGTGGTGAATGTGCCCGAGGAGATTGCGGAGAAAGCCCGTGCGCCAATCGAACGGATGCTCGAGATGACATGATAAACTCTTCGCGATGAATCTACCCAAGCATTAGAAGAGTTCATTCCAAAGCCTCTCCAGCCAGAGGAGACTCTGGTAGGCGTTCTCCCTCGGACGGATCTCCAGGGTGAAGTGGACATCGTGTGGCGCCAGCATGCGGAGATACTTCCCGACATCGACTTCGCCAAAACCAAGAACATCGTGGAACAAACCTCCAGGCCGTCGGTCATGAAGATGGGCCTCCCTCACTCGGTGGATGTGACGCGTGTAGAAGCTCTCGACG
>CAZRAV010000034.1:4664-7504 GCA_964598175.1 uncultured Candidatus Bathyarchaeia archaeon
TGGTCTGAATTTCTCGGGCCAGAATCGGGGGACCGTCAGGTCGGGGACGATGTAGCCGAAGTTGTGGTCGGAGGCGAAGTCGATAGCGTCGTAGATGTTCCTGTCGTAGACAGCGTGATAGCCGAACCGTTCATTTGGGAAGCTCAATCTTTCAACCTAGTATTATCAGGAAGGAGACGCACGTAAGCTTTTTTCGACTGATGCGAACATAATAGCAGAAATTGGGGATTCGAGCATGTCCAAGTTGGAGTTCTATGGGCGGAGGCCCAAGGTCGACGAGTCGGTATTCCTGGCGCCTGGCTCCTGGATTATCGGCGACGTGACGCTCAAGGCGCGGGTGAACGTCTGGACCGGAGCCATCATCCGTGGAGACGACGACACCGTTGTAGTCGGGGAGAGGACGACGGTGCTAGAGAACTGCATGGTGGAGGCGCCCACAGGGATGCCCGTCAGCATAGGAGACGACACCATCATCTCCCATGGCGCCATCGTCCATGGAGCCACGGTTGGCAGCCGCGTCCTCATCGGCATCGGTGCAATCGTCCTAGACGGAGCGGAGGTCGGCGACGGCGCCATCGTCGGCTCGGGTGCTCTGGTCCCGCCCCGGGCTGTGATCCCCCCGAACAATCTTGCCCTCGGAGTCCCGGCGAAGCCCGTCCGCGAGGTAAGAGATACCGAGAGGGAGATGGTCGCCAGGGAGCACGAGCGTACCCTCGCTAAGGCGGAGAAGTACAAGGAAATTTACGCGAAACTTTAGTGGCCTTCACCTCGGACTCTAATTTCCGTTCGCGTCGCCTTCTTTCTTCCCAGTAGACGAGGGAGGGTTGTTTCGTTTTCTGTATTGTGGGAAGGTGAAGGCTGAGAGGCAGAGATCCTTGAGGATGCACCCTGTGCAGTCAGGCTTCTTGGCCTGGCAGACCCGCCTCCCGTGCTCTATCACGAGGTTGCTGAACCGGAACCATTTGGATCTGGGGACGATCTCCATCAGGTCCCTCTCGATCTTTTCTCGGTAGCGCTGGGTCGTCAGCCCGAGCCGCTTAGACAGCCTCATAACGTGGGTGTCGACGGCGATTCCCTCGACGATGCCGAAGGCGTTGCCCAGGACGATGTTCGCCGTCTTCCGAGCTACGCCCTTGAGCTGCGTCATCTCCTCCATAGACCGTGGGATCTCGCCTCCGTGCTTCTCGACGAGGGCCTTGCAGGCCTCCTGGATGAACTTAGCCTTCTGCCGGTAGAAGCCCGTCGACTTGATGTCCTCCTCAAGCTCCTCCTTCGGTGCGTAGGCGTAGTCCTCTGCCGTCCGATACTTCTTAAACAGGCTCTCCGTGACCTCGTTCACCTTCGCGTCGGTGCTCTGCGCCGATAGGATGGTGGCCACTAGGAGGTCGAGGGCAGTCTGCCATCGGAGGGCCGTCCCCCTCACATCGGGATACTCCTCTTCGAGCAGCTCGATGATCCTATCCGCCTTCTCCTTCATCCCTTCCACACCTGAATAGGAGCCAGTTCTTGGGCTGACCCTTCAGCCTTATGATGCAGTACTTGCTCTTGAGGCGGTCGCCCCTGAGGTTGACGATGATCTCGTCGTCCTTCCACTTCTCTGCCTCGTAGTCGCCGCGGTCCCAGATGCTGATAGTTCCCCCGCCGTACTCCCCCTCAGGGATGACGCCCTCGAAGTCGACGTATGCAACCGGGTGGTCCTCAGTCTGAACAGCGAGCCTGCGAACTCCCCTCCGCTCCGGCGGCCCCTTCGGCACCGCCCAGCTCTTCAGGACACCGTCGCGCTCAAGCCTCAGATCCCAATGTAGGGAGCTGGCGTGGTGCTCCTGTATGACGAACCGCCTCCCAGCCCCCGTCTCAACCTTGCCCATTGGCTCCGGCGTCTTCGCGAAATCGCGCTTCGCCCAGTACTCCTCCAGGCTCACGGCTTAAAAGTTGGCCTCGGCGATATATGCCTCTTTCGAGGGGTGAGCGTCACTTTTATTGCCTAGGGAGACGGGAAGTTATTGAGGTCTTTGGTCCGAAATAAGGAGAATCGGAGGAGGCTACCGCCCGGCCAGAAGCCGGTGGAGTCGATCCTCCGCTGGGGAATCGACCACCCGGGCATCAACCCGGAGCTTCCTGAAATCGACAGGAAGGATTGGGTTCTGACCGTGGATGGTGAGGTGGAGAACCCCCTCGTCATCGGTTGGGACGCGTTCATGGAGCTGCCTCAGGTGGTGTCAGTCAGCGATTTCCACTGCGTTGAGGGTTGGAGCGTCCTCGACTGCAGGTGGGAAGGCGTCACCTTCAGTACGATAGTAGATAGGGTGAAGCCAAAGCCCAACGTCCGATACGTCTGGTTCGAGTGCGCTGACGGCTACACTACTTCCCTTTCCCTTGAGGATTTGATGGGTGAAGATGTAATCCTCGCCCACAGGCTAAACGAAGAAGACCTGCCACACCCTTTGGGTGGTCCCGTTAGGCTTTTCGTGCCGGGGAAGTACGCCTACAAGAGCCCAATGTGGCTGACTCGGGTCAGCTTCATAACGGAGAAGCGGCTCGGATACTGGGAGTCTGGCATCTACAGCGACACGGCTGACGTGTGGCGTGAATTAAGATTTAAGCGGCAGGAGCGTGGAACGAAGGCTTCGAAACCCACGCGCGAAAACTAGGATTGCTCTCTCCGTTGGTCTAAAGACACTTTTAAGCTCTGAGGGAAGAGTTCCATCTGATCGACAAATGTCAACCACACTCAACATCCCAGTTAAGGAGAATAAGAAACTTGAGGCTGTAGTAGAGTTCGTGGACAGCGACACAGAGCTCCAAACACTGTGGAAGTGCTCAAACGTCCTTGCCATAGA
>CAZRAV010000035.1:0-7482 GCA_964598175.1 uncultured Candidatus Bathyarchaeia archaeon
TTCAACGTTCCATTGGCCCAGCTCGATGTCGACTACCTTCCCTATGACGAGGTCACCGACCAAGGGGTTGTAGCTCGCCTCGAGGGCGATGACGGAGACGATGCCGCGGCCGTACTCCACCAGTCCGATCCTCGTGGCGCAGACCTTCCCCTGGGCGCGATACGTGTTATCGCCCGTCCTGATCCTCCCCTCGTAGAGGATGTCCCCGGGTATGACGAGGTCCCTGCTCTCAAAATGTGCTGACAATGATCGAACCCAACCATTATTTCAATATCTTCGTCTGGAGGTTTCCCTGGGTCGCCTTCCCCAGCCGGTCGAGGAGCTCGACCTGCATCGCCGCTGGGACCAAGACCACCGCGATCCACGAGCCGTCCGACTGCCACTCGTCCCGCTTGATCTCGCCGAAGCTCTTCACAACACCGTATGCCTTAGAGGCGTGCTCCGCCGGGATCTTCACCGCGATCTCCACGCTCTCCATGCTCATCGGGAGTATGGGCCTCAGGATGTTGACGACGTCCTTCACCTGATCCTCCGCGTCCCTGAAGGGATCGATGGAGACATGTGCCTCCTCCAGCGCGTTCTCTATTCTCGTCGTGGGGTGAGGTATCTTCGTCTTCGGGTCGACGTAGTTGCGGGAGATGATGTATATGATCTGCCTCAGCTTCTGCTCTGTCATCGCCTTCCTCTGGCGGGCTGTAAGCTGGAGCGTCCCCTTATCGAACATGACTTCAGCTATCTTCAGCGGGTCGCTTGTGCCGAAGACGGATTCCAGCTTCTCCATAGACGCCCTCTCTCCCTTGTTTGCGTCGATGAAGACAGTGTCGATGACAAGGACCTCGGATACGTCGCCAAGTTCCCCACGCTTGTAGGCCAGACCCTTCTCAGGGTCTACTAGGATCTCGAATTTATCCCCTGCGTGAGCGTACCTGACCAGCGTATACCTTTCACTCATCGCGGGGAGCCTTCTAACTCAGAAATTTATCTACTTCTTCGTCTGAGAGCCTTCTGAAGGTTTTGGTGTCGATAGGGATTACGGCTACCTTGATGACCTTCGACGTGACCCCAGCGTCGGACGCCTCTCTCACCGCCTCTATAGCCAGTTTTGTAGCCTCGTCGAGGGATAGACCGTCCGTGTATCTCTCCTCAAGCAGCTTGTTCGCCTCATCGCTCTTTCTCCCGATAGCCGTCGCCTTGTAACCACGGTAGGATCCGGTGGGGTCCGTGGTGAGAATCTTGCAACCAATTCCGTCTACACCAGCCATGATCATGCTGACGCCGAAGGGTCTGACTCCCGCATGCTGCGTGTAGACCTGGGCGAGGTCGCCAATCCTGCGGGTGAGAACCTCTATGTCGACGGCCTCGTCGTAGAGAAGCCTGTTGCTCTGACAGAAGACCCTGGCCTGGTTGATTAGGACCCGGGCGTCGCTGCTGAGGCCGGCTATCGCGGCTCCGATGTGCTCATCCAGCTGAAAGATCTTCTTAAAATAGATCGGGTCTTCAAGGCGGCTTTCAGTGGTCTCGTTAGCCGCCAAGACAGTGCCCTCCTTCGATAAGACTCCGACGATGGGGGCGCCCTTCTTCACCAACTCCAAGGCATACTCGACCTGGTAGAGGCGGCCCTCGGGCGAGAAAATCGTGATGGCTCTGTCGTAGGCCCGTGGCATAAACAAATTTCATTCCTCCACTACTCTCGCTATCTCGCTTTCGAGATGTTACCACATCCTCGGTATTTAAACCATACTGAAGGACTTTGCCGTTTGTTTGGTGACGCCCTGGCCTAGATCCAAACTCCTATCCAAACTAGGAATACCTGGTTTTGCGTGTTTTTTTAAAGATGTCTTCTCACGATATCGTTCAAATCCGAGTCAAAAAAGGGATTATTTCATTGCTGTTATAGCACGCGATATTGGACAAATCTAGGCTCGAAACAGGCTTATTTTCCTTCCTGAAATAGATGGTAGATGCTCGTGCGATTGAAATAATAAATAGAAAACATGTATAGAGAATATATCGTTTCGAAATAGTTGGAAGAGATATACTAGTTCAAATTTCGGAAGGTATTTCACAAAGAGAAGATGAAACCAATAAGAAAAACCAGCAATTGATAATATTCCAAAAAAGACATATATAGAAATAGCATGTGAAAATGAGTGCTCTTTATCCTGATTATCTGCTATAATCTGTTTTCACCTCCAAACTCACACATATTAATAATGAAGTTGTTAAGAATTTCGGTTTATTTTGCGCACTTATTAGGTCGTTGCCTGTTCCACCAAAACAGCAAGAATCCTCGTAAGATTCTAGGGTATGAAGTCTGTCTCTTTTATATTGTAACTTCACACTTTTTTAGTAGCAGTTCTTAAATGGGCACACACTCAATATTCGAAAATGTCTCAACTGAAAGCATTCTAATATCGCATCGCGCGCGCTCTTCGGGTTTCCTGTATATCAGTGCCCGCCCGTATGAGGTCGAGCATCCATTCGTTAGGTATCAGCTCCGCGCGATTGAGGGCATGCACGAAGTTTTGTATAGCTATGCGCATCATGGTCGCGTCCTGCGGGATGCTCCGTATGGCGTAAGCTTGCGCTCTTACTGCTTTCAGGGCTTGACCGTAGGAGAGGCCATCTATGAGAGTCCTCTCTGTGAATCTCTCCAGCTTCTTCACTAGCCTGTCGAGGGCCTTCTCATGGTCGCGTAGCACGGTGATGATCAAGTCGATTGCGTCGATCTTCATTTTTTCCATTTAAACTCCACATCACACATTTTGTTTTCTTTCTATGTAGCAGACATTGGGCATTGGCTAGTTGAGTTCGCGGGCGTGAGATATATATGTTGAATGCGTAATTTTCGCGCTCAAACGGGGGAGGATGAAAAGGGGTCCTGTATTTGCTTGGATGCCTCAACAAGCAGATTGCCGATTCTCTATCACCTCCCACCGCGCGAGCTCGAAAAAAGGGAGGGTAAGGCTGATTTCATGTTATACCCTTTTTTTCTGTGCATTCCTCTTTCTTTTCTTCCTTCGGTTTCTCTTCCGCTTCTTTTACCATCTGTTCTATGGTTACTGGCAGTGGAGGTGGAAACACGGGTTTGGGAAGGTATTCAGCTACTTCTTTCAGAGTTCCGGTCGCGGCTTCAACCAGCTCAGGTATCTTTTCCCTTATCTCTGGTAAGTGTAGAGCTGTGGTCAGTCTCCTAAGGCATAAACGAACTCGTGTGGGTAGTAAGTTCACGCATACAGTTTCTTTGCAGCCTACCACAACCATCGCAAGGTCGCAGGTGACATTCAAGCATGGAGCATAGCCACGGATAATATAACACCCTGATGGAACCCTGATTTGGTCATGAATTCTCTCGCGGAGACGGTATCTCTTATAGGTTACTCCTCTCCATTTAAGGTATTTTCCATCACAGTTCAATACGTCCACATAGAACCAGTGGCCTGTGGTTTGGTATGGTGCACATGGTTTGTCCGCGTCTCTAACTAAGATGCTGATGATCGAATCGGACAAAAACTTGCCTCCGCACATAAATGGTTCATATTATATATATAATATTTACTGTCTGGCGAGGGCTGCCTTACCTCAGGCATCTCCTTGAACTCGTATATCTGATCTAACATGCAGATATAGACGTAAAAGTTCCTAGAGATTTCGCTGAGTCTTAGGACGATCGACTTGAGGAGTTCGACAGGGCTTGGCTCAGGCTCCCGCGCTTCTTCCTAGGTCATTCGGAAGCCTCCATCTGTGCGCGCGACTGTAGATCACAATATCGATTTATAGCCGAATTATAGCTAAAAAGAGCCTGAAAAGGGCATGATTTGATGGAGAAGTCTGGTGGACCGGGCTAGGTCTACTTCCTCGTTCACATCCTCGCCTTGATATCGGTTCGCGCGCGGAAGTATTTTTCTTAATCCATTCCAAGCAGCAGCCCACTTTCGTATGGAATCTATTATATGAGGATGATACAATATAAGAGAGGGTTCTTCTTTTATAGATAAATCTCAAAATTTTTTATTGACCTTTTTACGCTAACCCTTTCGCGCGCGAAATATTGCTTAATTTAAACAAACCCTTTTACAAAAAAAAGCAGGATATTGCCCATTTTAGAGTGTTTTGATGGCGCCCTGGCCGGGATTTGAACCCGGGATCGCTCGGGTGACAGCCGAGCATACTGGACCGGACTATACTACCAGGGCTCTTCTCTCGGAGTCGAATTTTAGGGAAGCGATTTCGCAGATAAAGTTTCCGATGCATCCAGAATCCGTGGGTCGTGTGGTTGTAAGCCTACTTGTACTTTTTGGCGATGAGCATGGTCGCTGTTAGGAAGATGTTTGGTATCCCCCTGAGCTTTTTTATGATGAAGTGGTCGAGCTGTTTCATGTCCCTCGCGGCGACCTTCACCACGGCGTCGTATTCGCCGTAGACGGTCGCCACCTCCTCAACCTCCTCGAATTTGACGAGCTCCTCGCAGACCTCGTCCTCTGATCCGGTGTTCACATTTATCATTATGTAGGCTTTCACCGACATCGTATCTCGATTCAATCGATGCCCGCAATCTTTAAATGTGTTTCCGAGCCGCACGGTTAGACGGCGTTCATCGCGACGTACTCCGCCAAGATCCGGCCTTTATCGGTAAGCCTTGCTGGTATCCCCTTGTTCTCCCTGTCCCCAGCCCTGATGAGGCCTGCCTCTCTGAGCCCGCGAAGGTTCCACCTGACAGTCGACTTGGGTATGCTCAGGTCCTCCGATATCCGCTCGATCAAAGTGGTGTAGACAGTCTCTTCCCTGTACACCTCGGATAGCCATCTAAGGAGCATCCGCTGCTTCTTAGTCAAGCGCGTTGAGGTCGTGGTCTCAAGGACCCGCTCCAGCATGTGGATTTCCTTAAAATGGACACTGAGGGACTCCTCCAGAGCATCCATGTTCTTCAGGAGCCTATTATACGAGATGGTGTCGTTCACCCTCACACCCAGCCTAGAGACCTCTCTCCTCAGTCTCTTGGTCGCCATCAGAAGGTTTCTAAGCTCTGGTGTGATGTAGAAGTTTGGCTCCTCAGCGGAGGAAACAGTCACCTTTCATGTTTCACACCCCGAGACACATCCAATAACCGTCTAGGGGTTTAAAACTCTTTCTCAAAGAGCTTTTTCCGGATGGTGGCAGTTACCTCGTCAGTGTTGGCCGAGCCGCCAATGTCGGGCGTCAGGGTCTTTCCTTCCCTCAGGACATCGACCACGGCTTCCTCAACCGCTGCTGCGGCCTCACCCTCACCCAGCCACTCCAACATCATTCGCGCAGATAGTATCATGGCGATGGGGTTTGCCACTCCCTTCCCGGCGATGTCAGGAGCAGTTCCGTGCACCGGCTCGAAGATAGCGTGGTTCCCGCCGATGTTTCCCGAAGGAGCCATGCCCAAGCCGCCGACGAGGCCCGCCGTCTCGTCCGAGAGTATGTCGCCAAACATATTCGTGGTCACGATCACATCAAAGTGTTCCGGCGTCAGGACCAGCTTCATGGCGCAGGCGTCGACGATCATCTCCTCATATTCGACTCCCAGGTGATTATTGGCAACATCGCGGCAAGCATCTACGAAGAGACCGCACGTAGAGTCTAGGACATTTGCCTTGTGGACGCAGGTCACCCTCCGCCGGTTCTCACGTTGGGCGAGTTCGAAAGCGAAACGGGCTATCCTCTCCGATGATCGTCGAGTGATTACCCGGAGGGAGACACTCCAATCCTGTCCACGGTAACCTATCCTCTTATACAGGCCCTCCGTGTTCTCGCGGACGATAACAATGTTGACACCGCTTCGAGCATTGGGAATACTGGGGTAGGTCTTGGCCGGTCGCAGGTTAACGTAGAGGTCGAGGTTCTGCCTGAGAGGGAGGACGACCTCCTTCGCCGTGTCTCCGACTGCTGCAAAGAGAGTGGCGTCGGAGTCCTTAACCCCTTTTAGGGTCTCTGCTGGCAGCGCCGTCCCGGTCTCGACCTTTGTTTGATCGCCGGCTTGGAACTCGATGAACTTGAAACTCAGGTCTCCACGGGCCTCTGCGAGGGCGTCCAGGACGGAGATGGCTGCCCTCATCACCTCTGGACCTATGCCGTCGCCTGGGATGGTTGCGATCCTGTATCTCCTCATCATGCTTCACCACTCGTCCATGTGCTTTCTCAGATAGGCCGTCAGCCCACCTTCGTTCAGCACCTCGACCATGAACTCAGGCAGGGGTGTGAATCTGAGACTGACGCCCTCCCCGGTGTTGTTGATGATGCCACCTGTCAGGTCTATCTCAAGTATATCTCCGACATCCACGGCGCCAGTGACGCCGGGGCACTCCAGAGCCGGGAGGCCTATGTTGATAGCGTTCCTATAGAAGATGCGTGCATACGACTCGGCGACGACGGCTCCGATACCAGCATATTTGAGGGCGAGAGGCGCATGCTCCCTGCTGGAGCCGCATCCGAAGTTCCTCCCTGCGACGACGATGTCGCCTTCGCCAACCATCTCATGGAAGGTGGGGTTGACGCCCTCCATAGCGTGCCTCGCCATCTCCCTCGGCTCGGTGAGCTCTAGGTACTTTCCGGGGATGATGAGGTCAGTGTTCACATCGTCACCGAATTTCCATACTCTTCCCCTCAACTTCACCACATTCACCTCAGCTCCCTGGGGTCCGTTATCACGCCCGACACCGCAGAGGCGGCGGCCGTAACCGGTGAGACAAGGTAGACCTCCGCCTCGGGGCTCCCCTGCCTTCCTCTGAAGTTTCTGTTGGAAGTCGCTAACCCGACTTCGCCGGGAGCGAGGATGCCAATGTGGCCGCCGAAACAGGCGCCACAGCTCGGGTTACAGACGAGGCCACCCGCCTCAGCGAAGACCCTGAAGAGCCCCGCGTCCAAAGCATCGACATATACCTTGCGGGATGCGGGGACTACGAGGAGCCTGACGCCGGAGTGGACATGCCTCCCCCTGAGGATGGAGGCGGCTGACTCGAGGTCCTCCATCCGGCCGTTAGTGCATGATCCGATAAACACCTGGTCGATGCGGGTTCCCTCCACCTTGCTGATGGGCTTCACGTTATCCACCCTGTCTGGGCAGGCAACCTGTGGCTCAAGATCTCCGATATCGAAACGGTGAACTGCTTTAACTTTGGCATTTGCGTCGCTTCTCACGGGCTTCAAGGCACCGTCAGTTCTGCTCCTCAGGTAGGTGAGGGTCTTCTCATCGGGCTCCACGATGCCCGTCTTGGCCCCCATCTCTATAACCATGTTGCACAGGGTCATCCTACTAGAGACGCTCATTGCATCGATGGCGTCACCGGAGAACTCAACAGCGTCGTAGGTGGCACCGTCTGCCCCTATCTCGCCGATGACATGGAGGATCACGTCCTTCGGGGTTACGTTCTCTGTTAGTGTGCCATTGACCTCGACGCGTATGGTTTCCGGGACCTTGAGCCAGAGCTTGCCTGTGGCAAGGACCGCCCCCATATC
>CAZRAV010000036.1:0-7479 GCA_964598175.1 uncultured Candidatus Bathyarchaeia archaeon
CGACCAAACCCTCCTTCACCAGCATCGACAGGCTCGGAGCCATGCCGTGGTACCTGAGGCCTCCTGCGTGGATGGGATCGGGGACGAACTTGTGGCCCAACGTATACATCAGCACCAGCGGTATGATTCGTCCCGTGTCACCGTGGTCGTAGAGGTACTCGCCGCTCGACATGCTGGGGCACGCCGTCGACTCGACGGCGGTGAACTCCACGTCCTTCGGCGCCTTCCCAGCGACCTTGTCGTAGTAGAAGGGCCAGAAGAGGCCGCAGAAGCTGCTGCCGCCGCCGACGCAGCCGATGATGGAGTCAGGGTAGTCGTCGACCATCGCGAGCTGCTCCTGCGCCTCGAGGCCGATGACCGTCTGATGCATCAGGACGTGGTTGAGGACGCTGCCCAGCGAGTACTTCGTCGCGTCGTCTTTAAGGCACTCTTCGACGGCCTCGCTGATGGCGATGCCGAGGCTGCCCGTGCTGTCAGGGTCCTCCTCGAGGATCTTCCTGCCGACCTCGGTCCTGTCGCTGGGGCTCGGATACACGTCTGCGCCGAAGAGCTGCATCATGACACGCCGGTAGGGCTTCTGCTCGTAGCTGATGCGCACCATGTAGACGAGTACGTCGATGTCGAAGAGCATCCCGCCGAACGCCAACGCCGAGCCCCACTGTCCCGCACCTGTTTCGGTGCTAAGCCGCTCGGTGCCCTCCTTCATGTTGTAGTAGGCCTGGGCCACCGCGGTGTTCGGTTTGTGGCTGCCCGGCGGGCTGACGCCCTCGTACTTGTAGTAGATCCGGGCCGGCGTCTTCAACGCCTGTTCGAGGCCCCTGGCCCTGTACATTGGCGTGGGCCTCCACAGACGGTAGACGTCCCGTATCTCTTCCGGTATCTGTATGAACCGATCTCCGCTCACCTCTTGCTTGAGGAGTTCCTTGGGGAAAACAGCCTCCAGCATCTTGGGGTCTACTGGCTCTCTTGTGTTTGGGTCAATGAGAGGCTGCAAGGGTTTCGGGAGGTCGGGTAGAATACAGTACCAACTTCTGGGTGTTTGGTCCTCCGTTAGGAGGATCTTCCTATCCAGTCCGAGTGATACACACTCATACCTCCAAATTCTGGATGCACTAGATTGCCCTGTTTCATCTTAAATAATTTTCCTTTATCGAATCCCTTTCGCGCCCGCTAAGAAACTCTGGGACCTAAAAGACGATCCGCCGGTGGGAGGATTCGAGGTCGAGGCCAAACCCTAGGCATGTTGGTTATGATTTGAATGTTGAAATTTGCTGTTGATGTGGTCTCTTCGGTGCGCGAATCAGAAGGCTCTCTCTAGGTCAGCTATTTTATCGAGTGCTGGGCGGACCTCGCCTTCCAGCAGCTTGTATTTGCAAGGGTCCATGCAGAGGATGGAGACCCGGGACTCCTTGAACCTGTGAGAGACCTTGTTCGCACAGCTGAAGCATTCACATGCAGATATGATCCCCCTGCTCACCCACTTCGCCTTGCGCTTAGAAGAAGCAGCCGCTCGCCCGGTCATGGCTAGGCTCGGCATCATAATTTTCTTAAGCATTTTAACTCCCTACGAGAGTATCAGTTATATTAATTTTAAATTTTACTTATGAAAGATCAGTGAGGCTGTCACCTTTCAATACCAAGTCTCTCAGCTTCATATGTTATTGTAACGATTCAGTCTGATTCTCCGAAGACGAGGTAGCATCCTAGACGTGTGGACTGCATAATTCTATCTCGCATTCGTGCGCGAGGAGAAAAAGGGGAAGGCTGTCCTTTCATGAGTTACCGAACTATCTGTATCAGTCTATATCTTGAACCGCCTGGACGGCCAGCAAACCTACATGCAGTGCAAGGTGGGAATGTGTTATTTACAGCAAGGGGCATGTCGTTGATTTTACCGGCCCGCTCACACTGTTCGCAGCGATAAATCCCCGAGACAGGAGCTTTCTTACCCGTTCCGAATACTGAACCAAGGGACAAAATGCATCAAATCCAAATAACAATGATTTGTATATAAGACATTTGTATCTAAGGGTAACCCCCTGCAACGGACTCCTCTGGCTCCGAGATGCGCGCAACTGGGGACCCTAGTCGTTCTGGACAGTGCGACTGGGTTTGATCTCCGGCTGGACCACCTTATCTTTGACGAGCGACGCGATGAGGATCACGTCCACGAAGGCTCCTATCAGGTTCAAGAGTATGGGAACGTCGAAGCCGAAGGCATCATAGAGGGCGCCGCCGATGAATGGGGCGGGGAAGGAGAGGAGACCCCTGAAGGTCGAGTAGCTCGCTATGGCTTGGCCACGTTCCTCTGGCGTCACGTTGCTGGCGATCCAAGCCTGCTCGGCCGGAACCCACATCCCCGCGGCGACCCCTAGGGCGGCCTGCGTCATCAGGACGACCTCGAACCGCTTCGATGCCACCAACCCTGCGAGGAGCCCGCAGCTGATCAACTGCGACACGACCAAGAACCGCCTATAACCCACCCGGTCCACGACCCGACCGAGGGGAATCTGGGCGATGGCCCACGACCCCGTCATGGCTGTGGCCAATAGGCTGAGCATGTAGGGGGTGTACCCGTAGCTCTTGGTCAGCATTCCGAAGAGCAGTCTGTGACCTAGGCCGAAGACGAATGCGTCCACCGTCATGCTCAGGTAGAATCCCCTCAGGTGTGATGGGGGTCTGAGAGCGTCAACCGTGGCCTTTACGAGGCGGGACCACATGATATGGGTCCCTTCCTCCCGACGCTTGGTCTCCGCGAGCTTCAGCTGCACCATCAACAGACTGATCAGAGCCAGGCCTGCGGAGAGGTAGAAGACATGGGTGTAGCCATACGCGGTCGCCAGCAGCCCAGCCGCCACGGGGGCGAATAGACCAGTGGCCATGTACAAGGCGGTGAGGATGCTGTAGGTCCTGCCCAACCCGCCGGCCTCCGCCGACTCCGCGACGAGGCTGCTCCAGACCGGCCCGACGGCCGAGGAGAGGCCGACGAGCAGGACGCCAAGGAGCAGAATCTGCCACGAGCCTGCGAAGATGAAGAGGATCAGGGCGGCGACGAGGAGCAGCTCCCTCATGACCAGGAATCTTTTCCTGCCGACAGCGTCCGAGGCGCCTCCGAAGACTGGTTGGAAGGATATTCGGATCAGGTCGCGGACGCTCTCCAGCCCACCGAGGCTCCTCATGGTGATGCCCCGGCTGAGGGCGAAGGGCTGCCAGACGACCCCATACATGTGATCCCGAGCGCCCCGGAGAGAGGCAAGGAGAGACAGCACCGGAAGGTTACTCTTCCCTCCCAATGCCCGCCTCAGCCTCGCACGGATGCCCAACCTAAACCCCTCAATGATAGGACACTGTAACCTACTACACGCTCTTAAGTCTAACTGAGCAGAGTGCGATTCCTATGAGTCATCTGGGGACGCCCCTCTTTCAACAGGTCTTCATTTTACCTATTAGAGGGTGTAATCAGCGTTTTTTAGAACATAGAAGAATCTTTTTGGAACCATTCACATGTAGTTTTATCGTTTACCAAAGAAAATCTCGCGCGCGCTCTGGAAAAAAGGGGTTATATTGGTGTGAACCAGCTCCGGCGTTTCTTGATGTTGCCGGCAAGAATCTCAGCTTAGTATTCGGCGATGCGCGTGGTTATCGGTCCGGGTTACTCGTTTCCCAAGTTGATGTCGTCGACGCTGGTTATGGGCGTGACCTTGCGGTTCATCCAACAGTATTTCGAGCCGCGAAAAGCAACCGACATTCGACTATCAAGGGATGATCACCGCTCTGGGCTTAAAGGATTTGTCAGCTCCATCGTAAATCTTAAGGCAGTAGGCTAATAACGAAGTCTGAGGGGCGACAGGTGGGCACACGGAGGGCGACGGTGATAAGGGTGGATGACGCTGCGACCTTCATCATCCGCCCCAACATGGCGGTCAGGCTCGCCGGCGTCGAACCTCCTGAGAATGGGACACCTGAAGCCGAGAGGTCGAGGGAGAAGCTGGAGAGCCTCGTCCTCAAGAAGAAAGTGGAGTTCGAGAGCCTCGAATGGGATAGGCTTGGGCGGAGCATCGCCCTCGTCAAAGTGGACGGCGTCGATGTCAACAAGACGATGGTGGAATACCTCAAGACCCTCTAACAAGCCAGTTTTTCACACCGTCTAAGAAACCCTTAAGTCGGAAAAATTTGGGGGGTTAGACCCGCTCGATCTTGAAGACGACGGGTCTCAGACCGTCGGTGCAGCAGTTAACTGAGACGCCGGGCTCGTCGAACCAGTGGAAGTTGCCGTGGAACCGGAGCGTCTGCACGACCTTGTTTATGTCGTTCCAGGCCCAGCCGCAGAACCCCTCGGGCATGCGGCCGTCCTCCTCGACGTAGAAGACCTGTCCGTCCTCGTAGACATCGCAAGCGCTGATGGGTGCGCCCTTCACAGTCGGCTTGTCGAAGACCTCCTCAGGCTTGAAACGCCGGAGCACCGTGATCTTCAGCCTACTCGCTCGTTCTACCAAACAGTCACCTCCTCAGACAAGGGGCTCCCACTCTATTTTAGCTTTCTCCGCTGGGAGAAGCCTATAAACCACCCAAACAGAAAGGATAGATGAAGGATGGGGTAGCGTGTTCTCTCCCTACCTTTTGGTGTCGCTGGCCGTCGGTGGTCCCCTCACAGCGCTGGGCGTCTACCTGTGTCTGAGGTGGTGGATCTTCTGGAATCGGAACTATCGGGGGCAGCTTCTCACCCATGGCCCCTACGCGGGGGTTCGCCACCCATTCTATTCGGCTTTCCTCCTCCTCGCCGTCGGCCTCGCCGTTCTCTACACCGTCCTCGAGAACGTCATGCTCGCCTCCGTCTCAGTAGCCATCATCCTCTTCTATGTCGGGAGGGAGGAGAAGGCGCTCCTAGCGAGGTATGGGGAGGCTTACAGAGAGTATATGCGGAGGGTCCGCTGGAGGCTCATACCCAGGATATACTGATCGGCTCCGAACTGTTAGATTATAAATGGTAAGGGGGGAGGCTACTCGCGCACGTACTTGAGTTCGCGGACCTCCACGGCGCCCAGGTACATCTCGGTCAGCTGTGGGTGTTTCAGCAGTTCTTCCGCGGAACCCTTGAAGGTGAACCTGCCTCCGCGCATCAAGTAGGCTACGTCGCCGAGCTCCAGCGCCCTACGGGCTCGCTGCTCGACGACGATGATCGGCAGCCCGGTGGTCTCGGCCATCTCCCTCAGCTTCTTCAGAACCTCTGTGACCAATATCGGCATCAGACCAGCGGTCGGCTCGTCGACGAGCATCACCTTCGGGTCCCTCATGAGGACCATGCTCTCCGCCAGCATCTGGCGTTCCCCCCCGCTCAGCGTCCCGGCCGAGCGGTTCATGAATCCCTTCAGCACGGGGAATAGGGTGAAGATCATCTCCAGCTTGTCCTCGACCATTTTCTGGTCGTTGACGGTGTAGGCGGCCATCTTCAGGTTCTCGGCCACGGAGAGGCGGCTGAATATGTTGCCGACCTGGGGCATGTATCCAATCCCATTCTTCGTCCGCTCGTGGGGGGGCATCTTCGTAATGTCTTGGCCATGGAAAACGACCTGGCCGGAGTATATGGTGACGAGCCCCATGATGGCCTTGAGGAGCGTCGTCTTGCCCACACCGTTGGGGCCGACGATGACGGTGACCGCCCCTTCGGGTGCCTCGAAGTCGAGGTCGTAGATGACATGGATCGGTCCGTAGCCTACGTTGAGGCCTTTCGTCTCTATTATGTTTGCCATATCACTCACCTAGGTATGATGTGATGACCCTTGGGTCCTCGAAGACCTCCTCCGCCGTCCCCTCGCAGATTAGCTTCCCCCGGTCCATGGCGAAGACGTGGTCTGCGTACTGGGCGGCGACCTCCAGCCTGTGCTCGATGACGAGGAACGTGATCCCGAGCTCGTCCCTTAGGCGGAGGACATGGCTGAAGATCTGATGGCAGAGCTTCGGGTCGATGCTGCCCACGGGCTCATCCAGCAGGATGGTCTCGCTGCCACTCATCAGCGCCCTCCCGATCTCGAGGAGCTTGAGCTCGCCGCCGCTGAGGGTGTTCGCCGGCATGTTCCAGACATGCCTGAGGCCTAAGACCCTCAGAAGCTCGGACGCCCGTCTGACGGCGCTGACCTCGCTATCAGACCACCTCGGCTTTAAGAGGGAGAGAAATATGTTCTCGCCGGCGTTGTCGGGCAGAGCCACGAGCATGTTCTCCAAGGTGGTGAGCGCGAGGAATGGTGAGGCGATTTGGAAGGTTCTGACTAGGCCGCGGCGCGCTATCTTGTACATATCTTCGCCAGTGATGTTGGCGTCGCGGTAGTAGATGCGCCCCTCCTCGGGCTTGAATATGCCGGTGATGCAGTTGACCAGCGTCGTCTTACCGCAGCCGTTGGGGCCGACGAGGAGGTAGACGCCGCTCTCCTTGAGGCCGAAGCTGAAATCGTCGACGGCTGCGAACTTGCCGAAATACTTCCTCACGTTCTCGACTCTGAGTACTTCTGACATCGCCATCAACTATGGTACTTATCTAGTTTTCATTTATATTTTTTACGTAGTCTTTCAAAAAGAATCGGTTTTTTCGATCCCGATTTTCTAGGATGTAAATCAACAGCGTATCAAATCTAAGACTCAGAAGAATCTGAAAAAGAAAAAAGGAGGGGTTAGATTCTGGCTAGGGTACCCACTCTGGTGGTGATGATCCTGGCGTTACAAGGGATAGATCCCAGGTGACCTTTCCTGACGCTCCATCGAACAATGCGTACTTGATGAAGGCGGGCACGTCGTCTACGTAATCTATGCCCCAGATGTCGTAGTTGATTATATCCCTGTCTCCGTCGTCGTTAAGCTTAGTCCATCCGCTCGCTCCGAACATGTTATTCGAGATCGTCGGTATCAACGGTATGACATCGAGGGCGTCAACACTTCCGGCTTCGAGCACAGCATTCACGATCACCCAGTTGCAGTCGTGGTTTGCGGCCGTGTAGAAGTCCATGTCCCTCCCGGTCTCAGCCCTGTATCTCTCCGCCAGTGCATAATACTTCGGAGAGTAGCCGGGCGCTGCGAGTGTTCCGAAGAGCTTCATGTGTGCGGAGACCTTCGGTGCGTCATCTAGGTGCCGGGTCTCGAAGGTGGTGCCGTCCGTGGAGAACCAGTATATGCTCATGAGAGCGGGGTAGTCCGACGCCTGTGTCACCATCGTCGCAGCCTCCCAGAAGCTGATGATCAGGACGGCGACTTTCTCGGCGCCGAACTCCTCGATCGCCTCAGTGATGATGCCATTGGCCGTCTCCATGTAGCTGCTGAACTCTATCACCTCAGCCGCGTACCGGATCTTCCCAAGGATGGTGCCGCCGCGCTTCGGATACTCTATCTCCCAGATGTTGTAGATGCCGTCTGCCCATGCGTCACCACGTTGGACAACGAGGCAGGCCTCGATGCCCCAGCTCCAGAGCATCTCCGCGATGGCCGGAGCCT
>CAZRAV010000037.1:0-7472 GCA_964598175.1 uncultured Candidatus Bathyarchaeia archaeon
CGGAGAGCCACTCCTACGGGAACGTGGGGATGGGCGGCTCCTGGGCGCCGGAGCTCAAGTTCGCCGGGTACGACAATGTCGTCATCAAGGGGAGAGCCGAGAAGCCCGTCTACATCTTCATCTACAACGATGATGTCGAGATCAGGGACGCATCCTGGGTCTGGGGGAAGGGGACCTTCGCGACGGAGGCCCTCATCAGGGAGGAGCTGGACGACGAGGATATCCAGGTGTCGAGCATCGGACCAGCGGGGGAGAACCTGGCCGTTCAGTCGACCATCGAGCAGGGCTACAGAAGCGGCACGCCCCTCGGCGCAGCCATGGGAGCCAAGAAGCTGAAATCGGTCGCCGTCAGGGGGACAAAGCCGGTCAAGGTCCACGACCCCGAGCGGATCCTCGAATGCAACCGCGAGCTGTTTGACACCTTCAGGGAGACAAGGAAGAGACTGGGCGTAGGGATTCCCCGGAGCGAGGGCAAGGATGCATACCTCCAGGGTTTTCTGGTGGGGGATGCGGGCGTCGTCGGCAACTACGAGAGCCACGCCTGGAGGGAGAGACCGGACATCAAGAGGGCGTACGAGGAGAGCTACCTGGGAGAGTTCTTCTACAAGAACACCGGGTGCTTCGGCTGTCCCTTCCCGTGCCAGCCCCTCTTCAACCTCCCCAACATAGGCGTCTGCATCTGGAGGTGCTACCCAACCTACTGGCCCTGGAAGATCTGGCTGACCGACCTGAAGGTCTCCTTCGAGGCGACGAGGATGATGACCGACCTGGGGATGGACAACAAGGAGATAGCTACCATAGTCTCGTGGCTCATGCACCTCTACCACGACGGAAAGGTCGCCACATCAGACCTGGACGACGTAAGCTTCGAGAAAGGAAACCCCGAGGCCCTATTCGAGACCATGCGCAAAGTCGCCTTCAGGGAGGGCTTCGGAAAGGTCCTGGCTGACGGCCCCATCGCCCTGGCGAAGAAGCTAGGCCCCGACGCCGAGGCCTACCTCATACACAGTCACGGCATGACGATGAGGACCTTCGACTTCAGGACAGAGCCTGGAACCGCCCTCGGAGAAGCTATAGCCCCCAGAGGAAACAGCCTAAGGGCCACAACATACCACGTGGTCCTCTGGGACAAGCCGGCCAGGGAAGGCTATCAGGGCGTGCCCCCAGAAGAGAGGGATAAAGCATACGCGTGGGCGAAGAAGATGTTTGGAACTGAGAAGGCCATCATGGCCACAGAGTACGAGGGGAAGCCCCGGTCGCTCATATACGAGATGAACGGCGGCGCAATATCCGATTCCCTCGGCTACTGCGTGGCTCTGGTGCGGCCTGGGCGTTCAGGTGCTCCAGGTTCACAGATGGGCGACATGTCTTACGCCTTTACGGCGGATAGGTTCACCGCCGCTACGGGAATCCCAATGGACGAGGCGGGGCTGTTCAAGATCGGTGAACGGGTCTGCAACATGGAGCGAGCCATCGTTGTGAGGGATGGGCGGACGAGGGCCACGGATACCCTAGCGGATTTCTTCTTCGAGGTGCCCGTCCCCGACGGACCCCAGAAGGGAAGGAAGCTCGACATAAAGAAGTTCGAGAAGATGAAGGACGAATACTACAGACTGAGAGGTTGGGACATCAAGACTGGGCTCCCGAAGCGTCGAACACTCGAGGAATTGGACATGAAGGATGTTGCCGATTACCTAGACAAGCTGAATAAGCTGGCGCCCGAAGCCGAGGAGGTGTGAGGTTTGGAGAAGGTTCTGCAGGTCGACATCGAGAGGTGCAGCGGATGCCGGACGTGTGAGGCCGTCTGCTCCCTCAAGAACACCGGGGAGTGCAATCCCACCCGGTCCAGAATGAGAGTCATAAGGTATGAGAAGAGGGGGCAATTCCACAACTACATCCCGATGGTCTGCCAGCAGTGCAGAACACCCCTCTGCATGGAGGCCTGCCCCGTCAACGCCTTGGCCAGAGACGAGGAGACCGGGGCGATAGTTGTCGACGAGGACAGATGCGTGGGCTGCCGGGTGTGCGTCATGATCTGCCCGATAGGTGGGGTCTTCATCGATCCTGTCACAAATCTGGCTTACAAATGCGATCTCTGTGATGGGGACCCCGTGTGTGTGAAGTATTGTGACCTTGAAGCCATAAAGTTCGTGCCGAAGGATCTGGCTGACCTATCCAGGAAGAGGGCCGATTCAGAGAAGCTGTCTGAACTCTTCGCCCTCATGGAATCCCTCCGCTAGCCAACACGGACTCACCGCAGAGGCGCAGATCCCTCGTCGAATAACCCTCATGCTGCTGGCTTTGAATCAACAAGGACGCGCTGCGGATTCGTATAGACCTGTAGCCGTTTGCCACGCGCGAAGCAGATGAGCGTGATCTCGGCCATCTCCGCCAGCCTTATACCGGAGGAGAGGGGGGCGGTCATCGATGCGACTATGGGGATACCGGCTCGCGCCGCCTTCTGCACCATCTCTCCCGACTGCCTCCCGGTGCTCGTCAGGACGCACTTTCCCAAATCCCTCCCATTAAGCACCATGGCGCCTATTACCTTGTCCACAGCGTTGTGCCTCCCAACATCCTCTACGAAGGCGAGCATTTCCCCCTTCTCTGAGCACAGCATCGCCGCGTGTGTTCCGCCCGTCTTGAGATGGATACTGCTCCTGCTGCTCAGCTCAGCAGTCATCTGCAGAACCAACTCGGCGTCGATCCGCATATCAGATTCGACACTGGGAACGTTGATTCTATCTGGTGTTCCCCTCGGGCTTGAGGCACAGGCGGTCACTATGAGATTCATCATGTTCACCGCGGCCTCGCGGAGATCGACATCATCTTTCAGCTGAATGTGGACATCTGTCCCCCTCAACTCTATGGACCGAACGTCGTCTGCGGAGTCGATGACGCCCTCGCTGAACAAGTAGCCTACCGCCAGCTCCCTCTGCATCGTCGGCGTAGCTATCAGGGTGACATGATAGTCGCCGTTGACGAATATGCATATTGGCTCATCTAGAGCAACCTCGTCGTTGACATCGGAAACCGCGACCTTAGGTTTCAGACCTATTCTGAGAACCTTCCTCACCTCTTTCTCCAAGGTAGAACACACAGCCTACTGCTATTTCGTCAAGTACTCCGTCAAAGCGGCTGAACTTATCTCTTTTGCGTCTACAGGTTTAGGACTTTATTGCTTTCTATTTTTAGCCAATGTCGCCGTCATGACGGCTATCCTAGTCATGGTGGGCTAAACATTAACGCAAAGGTCCGTAGACTTGGAAGGATTTAATTGTGTACATCCCTATATCAAAAGACAAAATATGCTCAGTGAAATGGAGGAGAAGAGATGAAGATAGACAGGGTAAATTGTGTTAACTGTCGTTCTTGTATGGACTATTGCCCCGTGGGTGCGATCAAGGCGGAGGATGAAGAGGTTCACATCGACCAAGACATGTGCGTTGAGTGCGCCGTCTGTCTGAAAAGCGGGGCGTGCAAACAGGATGCGCTCTACCAACCCGAACTCGGATGGCCCCGGATTCTTAGATCCCAGTTCAGCGACCCATTGGTGTCCCATCCAGCCACGGATATTAGGGGCCGTGGCACAGCGGAGATGAAGACGAACGACGTCACCGGCCGTTTTCAAGTTGGAGAAGTAGGCTTCGCGATAGAGATGGGGCGGCCCGGGATATCAACGAGCTTCGCCGACGTGGAGAAGGTCGCTACATCTCTTTCTTGCATTGTCGAGTTTGAGCCCCTGAACCCCGTCACGGTCCTGCTCGACACGGAGATGGGGAGGTTTAAGGACCCGAGGGTAAGGAAGGAGCGGGCACTGTCCGCCATCATCGAGTGTAAGACAACGGAGGATAGAGGCGTCGATGTCTTGAACCTCATAAAGGAGGTATCTGTGGAGATCGACACCGTATTCAGCCTCTGCGTCATCAACCGCTGCGTGGATGGCGTTCCTCCTTTCAAGGCTGTGATGGAGGCTGCCGGATTCAAGCCCAGATTAAACGGCAAGACCAACATTGGACTTGGGAGGCCCCTAGCATGACCCACACCAATCATAGACGTGGCTCGAAGGAGTCGCTGGAGGGAGACTTCGTCTTGCTCTCAATGGTGGACAAGACAAAGATGGCTCAGATCAACTACAAAGGGCCATACAAAGACCGCATCAAGAGGCTCCTAAGCATCTGCGCGGCTCACAATCCTGTGGGGCTGACAGCACGGCTACCTGACACCCGTCTCAGATACATGAAATTCTGGGAAAGTAGTATGAATAGCGGCATCTACAAGCTGACATCGAAGGAGGAGATTCAGAGGGCGGAAAACATAGACTATATCTGCCACACAGTCTTCACCAATAAAAACGATGTCGAGGCCGTGCTGAAGGGTCTAAAGGAGGCGGACCTAGGAATTTCAATCGTTATCAGCGGCATATTCGAAGCTGTTGCTGAAATCTGTGAAAATGTTGGGTTGACGCCGCACACGGTCAACATGTCGCTTGGAACATGGGGCAAGACGGAGCTGCTTCCCAAATCGCCCATGTTAGAGCTGTGCACCATGTGCGGCCATGCGATGATCTCGCCTAAACTTGCAGAGAAGATGATCGACCCCATCAGAAAGGGCGTTTTAACGCCTGAGAAGGCAGCAGTCGAACTTGGTAAACAATGTACCTGTAACATCTTCAACACGGTTAGGGCTGCGGAGATTATCCGTAGTGACATTGCAGAAGACATGCGATAACGGTTCAAAGACGATCTCGGATTTGTTATCTGGGAGATCCAACATTGCATATAACCAGCTTCTCCATAAGGGAGGGTTGACCATCTTAGGATTTTTCTAACCGGGTTGAGAAAATATGGAATTTTAAGGGGAAGCTATTAGGCTCAATGCGATGGCTCTGTTCCGAGGTACCTCATCAGGGTTAGTGTGTATACCTTGGCAGTCGACACTAAGTCGGGTATTCTGATGAACTCGTTAGGTGCGTGGGCCCTTCTTGGGGCGCTGCTGATGCTATAGGACGCGGCTGGCTTCTTCAGGATGTTGACGTACCAGCTGTAGTCGCTAGACCCTGAACTCCCTGTCACCCCAACCTTCCTGCCCCCGAACTCCTCGCCGACCCTCTTGAGGATCTGAGCTATCTCCGAGTTGGGGTCGCTCTCGACGGGTGGCATCCCCTGCTTTGTTATGAGTTCGACGTTCAACTCAGGCTCTTCCTGTTTGAGATTGGCCAAGACCTTCTGGATCTCTTTCCGTGCGTCTTCGAAGTTCTCCGCCGGGGTGATGCGCCTGTCGATTGTTATCACGCATCTGTCGGGCAGGACGTTGATCTTGTCACCGCCTTCGATCATGTTTATCGACATCCTCGATTTCCCGGTCAGCGGATGGGTTCTCTCGTTCACCTCCTCAGCTAGGTCAAGGAGCCTCGTTATCACTTTGTTGGCGGCGACTATCGCGTTGATGCCCTGCTCGAGGCTGCCTGTGTGGGCTGCTCTCCCCCTCACGATCACCGTCGTAGCCAGTTGTCCATTGGCGCCCACGATGACAGCTTCGCCTCTGCTACCTGCGCCGCCATAGATCATGCAGTTGGTATCGTCAAAGTATCCGTTCTCGACCAGATGTCTGAAGCCATATCGACCGCCGGTCTCCTCATCGGCTACAAAGGTGAGGACCAGGTCGCCCTTGAGCCTGAATCCAGCCTCGCTTATGGCGTCAGCGGCTATGATGAACGGCGGTATTGGAAACTTGTGGTCCTGCGATCCCCGTCCATGGATCTCATCGCCCACACGCCTTCCCTCGAAGGTCGGATATTCCCAGTTGTCAAGGTCTCCAGGAGGCACAACGTCCGTATGCCCATAGCAGAGCAGGATTGGTTTGCCCTCCGTGCCTCTTAGACGCCCTATCACGTTTGGTCGGTCCTCGGCCACCTCGACCAGTTCGACTTCGAAGCCCGAGGCCTTGAGACGCTCTCCCAAATATCTTGCTATTGGTCCCTCGTTCCCTGGTGGGTTTATGCTCTCAAATTGGACGAGCTTCTGCAACATGGAGGCGAGCTCCTCTCTCTTGGATTCGACAACCTTGAGAACTTTCTCTTCTGCGGACATAGTTGCTCAATTGGACTTGTATAAACTCGATTTAATACTAGCGTCCAGCTTCTACCAGAGCCAGATGCATTTATTTGGAAAGCCTTAATCGGATTCCTATAGAAGTATGATTGGTGTAAAACTTGTCTATAAGAATTGGAGAAGTTGAGATTGGTGTCGGAGAGAAGGTTAAAGGTTTCCTCAAAGTAGGTGAGGCCTCAACCCACGATGTCATGATGCCCTACATCGTTGTCAGAGGCTCCCAACCGGGTCCCACACTATGCGTCCTTGGAGGGATACACCCCCTCGAATACGCAAGCATCGAAGGAGTCCTACGGGTGACTCAAAAGATCGAGCCAATGGACCTCAAGGGAAACCTGCTGGTTGTGCCAGTGGTGAACACGGACGGCTTCAACGCTCGGGCCTCCTTCAACAACCCCATAGACTATGTGAACCAGAACAGGGTGTTTCCAGGGGATCTGAGGGGAACGATGAGTCGGAGGGTCGCACACACCCTCTTCGAAGAGTTCGTCTCAAAGGCCGACTACCTGATAGACTCCCACGGCGGAGACCTGACGGAGGACATACGCAGATTCGTGATCATCGGAGAGACCGACGACGAGGACCTCCATCGGAAGATGGTGGAGATGGCCTCCTGCTACGACGCCGCTTACATCCAGGTCAGCAGCATACGCGGTAGCACCGGCGAAGCCCTGAGGAAATACGGGATACCTTGCATAACACCGGAGTCGGGCACGCCTTATCCAGTCAGGGAGGATGACATACGGTTCCACCATGATGGGATACTGAACGTGATGAAACACCTCGGAATGCTGGAGGGAGAACCTGAGATAAGGAAGCTGAAGGTCAACCCCCAGAGGGAGAGGCTGTTTGCAGAACGTGGCGGAATCTGGCGTCAGAAAATCATGGCAGGACAAAGGGTCGAGAAAGACACGGTCTTGGGTGAGGTCGTCAACCTCTTCGGGGAGACCCTGCAGACGGTTAGGGCTCCCTTCGACGGGCTAGCCAACAACTCCAGAACCTCCTACGTAGCTAACACCGGTGATACCCTCATCTGGGTCGTAAAGGTCTGACGCAGCCCCATCGGGCTGGAGCTGCGCCTCTCCTTCTTTTTCATATTTTGATTGGCTGAAAAAATGTGGAGACTCACTCCCGCTTGTAGACCGCCTTGCTGCCGAGGTAGGTGGCGAGCACCATGATGTCCTTGATTTCCTCCTCGGGGCATGTCAGGATGTCACCGTCCAGCACCACGAAGTCAGCCAGCTTCCCCGGCTCGATGCTCCCTTTGATGACCTCCTCGAACTCCAAGTAGGCCGCGTCTGTGGTGAACGCCCTTATGGCGTCCATCCTCGAGATCCGCTGGTTCTGGCCGAGGTCCTG
>CAZRAV010000038.1:0-7440 GCA_964598175.1 uncultured Candidatus Bathyarchaeia archaeon
TGGAGGAAGGAGTCGGCTACGTCAAATTGATCGTCGTCGCATACAAGGTCCCGGACGGGAGAATCCTGATCGGCGCCGGTCCAGTGATGAGCTACTACGAATTCAAGCAGCCCCTCGATGACAGACTCACGGACGAGAGCTGGCGAGAGATGTTGAGCTCCAATCCACCAGAAAGACCAGAATGGATTCCCAATTTTACTGAGTAACAGATATTTCGCGCGCGTCTGGTCCCTCGCTGTCCTCGTCGCCAAGCAGACCCATCGCCAGCACCATATAACGTCACATGGGGGAGACATCGTTTACACCAAGCACCGGCGAAAGAATCAAATAAACAGATTTAACACAATATGCGTCTATACCCTCAAGGTGCTACGAATGAGACGGATGCTGCCGCTGCTCCTCATCGCCTTCACGCTCATAACCCTGACGACCCCGCTAGCCGAGGCCCAGGACGGGCTCCAGCCCACGATCCACGCCCTCCGGGAGGTGGAGATCATGAACGCGGGGCTGTTGACCATCAACGACACGCTCACCCTCGAGGCACCTCAGGGAGCGCAGATCCCCGTCGCAAGCATCAAGGTGGGGCTCAACTCCTTCTTCACATCTGAGAGACGATCCTTCCAGGTCTGGGGTGAGGAGGGCTGGCAGCCGTTGGGATTCGAGGAGACAGACCTCGTGGACCCCAGATTCAGCGGATACGAGCTGAGGCTGCCTTCCCCGGTCGTGCTTGATGGGGTGCGTAACGTCAAGATCAGGGCCTCATACATCTTTGTGAACCGGGTCAGCTGGACCACCCAAGGCTACTCAGCCCGGATACCCGTCTACCCTGCGGCCCCCTACAACCTGTCATCTTTCGTGCTCCACGTGACGCTGCCGGAGGGGGCGGAGCTGAAGAAGGTCGACTCACCCCTAGCCTTCACCAACTCCTCTGCGGACGGCCTCTGGACCCTCGGGCACGAGGCTGAGGCGTTGACGCCGCTGCAGAACGAGAACGTCACCATCACCTACACGCCCGCCCCCGAGGACGAGCATCTCCTCGAATGCGAGCTCCTGCAGCGCGGCTTCACCATCCAGACGGGCAGCCTGAGGCTGGAGGACACCTACGTCGTCATCAACAGGGGCACAGCCATAAGGTGGCTCCACCTCAAACTCCCCCCAGAAGCCTCCAACATCGGAGCCCACGACGGCGTCGGCTCCCTCCTGGCTGTGCACGAGGAGCCCGAAGATGAAGAAGCCCCCATCGATCTCTACGTCCAACCCCGACAACCGTTGTCTCAGTGGGATAGGTGGAGGATTACCGTTGAATACTCAATGCCGAGGCGGGGCCACATCGAGGGCAAGGGGGGCAGGCAGACCCTCACCTACCCAGTCCACGGCTTCCCCCACTACGTCCGGAATCTCCGGGTGGTCGCGACCCTGCCCGAGGGAGGTCACCTCATCGCCTCCGACCCCGAGGCCACCTCGGTGGAGAAGGTTTCAGCATTCACAAAGCAGGTGGTCATCGATTTCGGGGGGGTGATGCCCTCCGAGCGCCCCGAGGTGTCCGTCGAGTACGGCCAGTTCATACTCTGGACCGTCTTCAGACCCCTGGAGTGGGCGCTCATCGCCACTGGCTTCGTTGCGTCGCTCTACGTCCTGCGGAGGCGTAGGCGTGTCGAGGAGGAGAAACCGGTCGAGGCAAAGCCCTCAGAACTCGAGGACTTCCTGGCTCTCTACAGGGAGCGCGTGGCCCTCCTCGCCGAGCTCGAGAGTCTAGAGCGTAGGGTTGAGAGGAAGGAGATCGGCCGAGAACAATTCGACCGGAGGTCTGCGGAGATCACGCGGCGACAGCGAGAGCTGCTGGAGAGGCTGAGGCGGCTGGGCAGGCGCATCGAGGCCGCCGACCCGCGAATTAGCGGCAGAACCCGGGAGTTCAGGGAGGCTGAGACCGAGCTGGAGAGGGTGGACACCGACCTGAGGAATCTGGAGGTCCGCCGCAGGACGAGGCGTGTCTCCCGCCGGGATTATCAGCGGAGGAGGGGAGGCTACCTCAAGAGACGGAGCCGTGCCCGCAGGCGCCTCGAGCAGGTGATAGCCGCTCTCCAGGCCGAGGCATGACGGAGTCCCCCTAAACATTTTAATACGGATGGAAGCAACATTAGAGGATTCCATCAGGAAGGTTGAGGACATGCCGAAGGTGACCATAGATCATGAAGCGTGCACACTATGCCAGACGTGCGTCAGCACCTGCCCCATGGGCGTCTTCGAGGTCGAAGACGACAAGGTGGTGCCAGTCCAGGAGGACCAGTGCATCATCTGCCGCGCATGCGAGGCCTCATGCCCTTCCGAGGCCATCGTCATCGAAGAGTAGCCGCAGCCGTCAGGGTCGGCCGGAGCCAGACCCACCTCTCTTTTCAGCGACCTCGAACCGCTTTTAAACGCCTCACCCGGATCTACGAGTCGTGATGAACAGTCTGCTTAGAGCCGTATCGGAGCTGGTAGAGAGACGTCGGGAGGAGACGGTCGCCTTCCTGCAGGAGCTGATAAGGTCGCCGACCTCCTCGACGCGGTGAAGACATACGCCTGGCTCGCGTGCAGCATCTGCGGCCTCGGGTAGGAGTTCTCACTGAAAAAGGCTTTAAGGCTCCCGCGCAAGTGTTTAGGTGGTCGCGATGTCGGAGGAGCAGATTAAGGTCGGCGAGCTGAGGACCTACTCCCGGCGCGTCAACTTGGTGGCGAAGATCATGGAGAGGGGGGAGGAGCGGGAGGTCTTCTCGCGTTCCGACGGCAGCAGCCACAGGGTCGCCGAGGCCCTCATAGGGGATGAGACGGCCTCTGTGATGCTCACACTATGGGACGACGATATCGACCGCTTCGAGGCAGGCGATGTCATCCAGATCTCGAACGGATACGCCAACATCTTCAGGGGAAGCCTGAGGCTGAACATAGGGAGATACGGCTCGGCCGAGAAGGTCGACAAAGAGTTCGAAGAGGTCAACACCGAGAACAACCTTTCGACGAAGCAGTACGGCGACAGCTACCGCCGCCCCCCGCGGCGCTCCAGGAGATACTAGCCCCTTCCACACCCTTTTTCTACAATCCCATCGGCTAACTGCGGCTGGACTTCTCGATGTTGGCGATGGCCCAGCGGGCCGACCTGAGGATGGGCTCGAGGTTGGACTCGACGAAGCCAACGCCCTCGGCCTCGCTGATGATGGCGAAGGAGCGGACGACGTCCACGGAGCGGGTGAGATCCTGAGGGGAGAGCTTCCTCTTCAGGCCGTCCGTCAGCGCCCTGAAGTCCTTCAGGTCTGAGAGCGACATCTCAAGCCGGAGCTTCCGCTCCTCCTCGTAGGTCGGGCTGAAGAACCGCATCTCGCTGTAGCGGAGGAGGTTGACGGCGAGGGAGTTGAGGCAGGCGAGCATCTGCTTGAGGCTCGTCTCGACGTCACGCCCCCTGCCGAAGAACCTGACCACGGCTCCCCCACCAATAAAAAAGAGAATCACCTTTTATCTTAATCTTTTCTAAATATCCCCTGATGGAGACGATACTAGACCACCCCGAACAGCTCGTGGCCCTCGATAGAGGCGGCATGCTCAAGGCCCTCGACCGCTTCCCCGATAGCTGCAGGGAGGCCGTCGAAGCCGCGGAGGGGCTCTCCCTCGGCCCCCTCCCCCACAGACAGTTCAAGGCGGTCGCCATAGTCGGCATCGGCGGCTCAGCCATCGGCGGCCAGCTAATCCACGACTGGCTGCTGGACAGCACGCCCAACCCCATCTACGTCCAAAGAGGAATCCTACTGCCACGGTTCGTCGACGAGGAGACCCTGGTCTTCGCTGTCAGCTATTCTGGAAACACTGAGGAGACACTCTCAGCCCTCAGTGAGGCGCTGGAGCGAGGGTGCCCCGTCATAGCTCTCACCACGGGCGGTAAGATGCAGGAGCTCTCAGCCGAGAAGGGTTTCCCGGTCCTGTCGCTGCCAAGGGGAATGCAGCCGAGGGCAGCTCTCCCAAACCAGTTCTTCTCCATGGTGACCATCATGAGAAGGTTCGACCTCATCTCAGAGCCCTGGGAGGAGGTTGATGAATCGATCGAGGTCCTCGAAGCCCTCAGAGAAGACATCGTGCCCGAGGCCCCAACGGCCAAGAACCCGGCGAAGCAGACGGCGCTGGGTCTAAGGGGGGCTGTGCCCTTCGTCTACGGTCCCCACCCCTTCGAGGCAGTCGCATACAGGATCAGGACACAGCTGAACGAGAACAGCAAGGTCCCGGCGGGCTCCGGCTCCTTCCCCGAGGCCTTCCACAACGCCGTGATGGGCTGCGAAGGGCCCGAGGAAGTGCGGCGAAGCGTCTGCACACTCATCATCCGCGACCCAGAGGGGCTCCCAGAGATGGAGAGGAAGACGGACGGCTTCAAACGGCTGCTGGAGTCCGGAGGAGGCCGCGTCCTCGAGATACACGCCCGGGGACGGGGAAAGCTGGCGCGGATGTTCTCCGCCCTGTACATCGGCGACTACGCCTCCACCTACCTCGGCCTACTATACGGCCTCGACCCGAGCTCCATGGATTCCATTGCGACGCTGAAGAGAGCTTAGGCGTCGGCCTTCACCCTTTATAGGGCTGCTCCGCGTTCTTCTTTGATCGTTGAGCGTGATGGTCGTCGAGGCGGACGATACCCGCTGAGGGCGGGCGTCAAGCGGGCTGGGGCGACCTCGTGGGCGGCGCCGTCATCGTGATGCGCCGGGTCGAGACGGACGAGACCTACGTTGGAGAGATCCCCCTCCAACTCTTCCAGGGCGAGGCGTTCAAGAGCCAGCTCTACCTAGACAGGGCCACGGAGCTCATCCTCGGGGGGGTGGATGCCCTTAACGTCTCGAAGGAGGAGCTCATCCACGTCTGCAGGGGCTACATCCTCTCCAAGGCGAGGGAAGCCCTGACCGAGTGGGGTTTCAACGTCGTCACCACGAGGATCCGCGGCAAGACCCAATCCCTGGCCGAGAGAGAGTTCATCAAAAGCCTTGTGGGGATGGGCGTCGGCGACGGCCCCACAGTAGCGGGGATGCGCAGCTTCAACGGCTTCCTCAGATGGGTGCTGGAGGACCTCGACGACAGGGAGGGATACGTGAAGACGGGGTGGCCGGCCTGGCCCCGGCTCAAAAAGGAGGGGAAGCAGCCTGGCTCCTGAGCGGAGAAGGATGAAGATCTCGATAGCCATACCCTCGTCGCTCGTATCCGAAGTACCCCACCTGAGGGAGAAGACCGGCTTCATCGGCCACGTCGGCAGGGCGGCCGCCATCTTCCGCGTCGACGACATCTACATCTACCCCGACGACCCAGGCGAGGCCCAGCTCATACGCCTGATCCTGAGCTACATGGAGACGCCCCAGTACCTGCGGAGACGGCTGTTCACGAAGCGGCCTGAGCTCAGGTACGCCGGCGTGCTCCCGCCCCTAAGGACGCCCCACCACCCCCTGGAGAAGCGGTCGAAACAGCTGAGGAAGGGGGAGTTCAGAGAGGGCGTGGTGCTGGCCGAGGACGAAGGGGAGTTCCTAGTCGACGTGGGCGTCGAGAGGCCGCTGAGGGCGACGGGGCGCGCCCCCTCCATCGGGAGCAGGGCGACAGTTAAGGTCTTGGGGAACAGGCCGGAGCTCAGGGGCAGGTTCGTCGGCCGGGGCGAGGTGGACCAATACTGGGGATACGGAGTCCACGTCAGCGGGCGGAGCCTCGGAAAGCTCGCTCTGAGCAGGGAGTTCGACCTGACGGTGGCCACTTCCCGCAGGGGACAGCCATACCAGATGGTCGAGGAGCAGCTTCGAGCCAGGTGGGCGGAGGCGAAGAGCGTCCTCGTCGCGTTCGGCTCGCCTCGAAGTGGCCTTGGGGAGATCTTGGCCCGGGAGGGGCTGACCGTGGACGATGTGTTCCACTTCACGGTCAATACCATCCCACGGCAGGGATGCGAGACTATCAGAACCGATGAGGCAGTCTCTGCAACCCTGGCGATCCTCAACCTCCTATTCCCATAACCCGCCGACGCCCACCATGTCAAATTCGCATAAGATTGTGGAGTCGTCCCTGGATTCCTTTTCTTCACGTCCAAGTGGAACTCGAACGCGCGTTCGCTGTTCCTCCCTTGAATCTAATCGAACAGCTGATAGGTCATGAACATGCTGACTGCGGCGAGGATTGGCAGGATGTTTGCGGCCAGTGTTGCGTCCACCTTTAGAAACGCGGCCGCTGCGATCGCGGCGACCCACAGGACGGCGTTGCCCACCGTGGCTCCGTACTTTCTCTTTTGGAGCAGAGCCATCTTGTCGTACGCCGTTGTTCTGAGGAGCAGGGTGTAGGCAGCCTTTCCTATGGGCGTGAGACCGTACTTCCCATTCCGCTGCTCTATGAAGGGTGCCAGACTTCTCAGGTGGTATGAAAGGGCTGGGCTGTCGGGCGCTTTCGTCGCATTCAATATCTCGGTGAAAGTGGGGGATCCCCCCTCTCCGATGTACCTCAAAATATCCCTCCTCACCTGATGGTCCAGCGCCTTAAAGACCTCCTGTTCGAGGCTGTCAAATTCGCTTCCATCCCGATCTCCCAAATCCTCCACCTAGGATAAGGTAGATGTCGTATCGATTTAAATCCCCAAGTGGAGCGAGTTTTAGTAAAGTTCTCTCTACTCAAACCACCTAAAGGTTATATGTCGAAGCCTTCGTCTGATCTTCGGGGCGCTCGGGTTTGGTCGGCGATGACCTCCTCGTGGAGGCCGAGCTGAAGGGGAAGACCCTGCTCGTCTACATGCACCTCCTCAGGGCCAACCGGCCCTCTGTGGGCGTCCGAGAGGTGCAGCGGGCCCTCGGTTTCAGCAGCCCGAGCATCGCCGCCTACCACCTCAACAAGCTGAAGGATCTGGGGCTTGTCGAGAGCGAACGGGGCGACTACAGCCTCGTCCGTGAGGTGAAGGTCGGGGTGCTCCGCCGCTTCGTCACCCTCGGCGGCTTCATGCTCCCCCGCCTCTTATTCTACGCCGTCCTCGTCACCACAATGCTCGCCACCTACATCCTTCGGTTCCCCATGAACCTCAGCCGGTACAACATCTCCACCCTGCTGATGGGCGCCGTACCAACCGTCATCCTATGGTACGAGACGTTGAAGGTCTGGAGGGAGAGGCCGAAGTGAGGGAGCCGTCCACGATGGACTTTAATACTGAAGGTGCCGCCATGCCCGGGCGCGCGGTTGTTCTAAAATATATGAATATTCTTCTGAAATGGTAATCTTTGTAAAAATACTTGAAAACACTTGTACGCGAAAATGCCACTTCCTGTCGGGATTTACCCGAACCTCTGAATGAGGTAGAACCAGCTTAGGTTGCTTGTGTCGCCGGTTAGGGTCCATTCCCCGTAGAATGGGATGATGCCTGGTTCTTTCACCTTGGCTGCGACCCTGTAATCCCCGGGGGGAATCGTTATCGTC
>CAZRAV010000039.1:0-7187 GCA_964598175.1 uncultured Candidatus Bathyarchaeia archaeon
GTCTAAGGTGGCACTATGAGAGGGGAGAGATCGAAGTACGTAACCGTCTCTCTGCCCATAGGCATAACCAAGGCCATAGACAGCCTCATCGAGGAGTTGGGCTACTGGCCGAGTCGCGGTGCCTTCGCAAGGGAGGCATGCCTCGAGAAGATCAGGGAGGAGCGGCGGATGCTGAGGGAGTTCAGGGAGGCCACGGAGGCGGCACAGTCTACGCGGGGCTTTGAGCCCCGCCGGGGGACTAACCCGGGGATCAGCCCCCGTCAAACGGCTGGACGCGAGGAGCGTCCAAGCACGAAAGCTCCCCAAAAGTAAAAGGAGGAAATAACATGAGGAAAGGAAACGTGACTATACTCGCGAGCATCTTCACGATGTTGCTGGTTGCGATGGGTGTCGGAGCAGGGACAATGGCCTACTTCAGTGACGTGGAGAGCGCAACGGGAAACCAGGTTACGGCTGGCGTGCTAAACATCCATATAAAGGACAGCGATGAAGGTTTCATGAATGGACCAGTTACCGCTTCAATGTCTTCACCACATGATTTGAAGCCTGGAGAGCAGTTCTGGACGGATGTGATAGAGCTTAAGAACGTTGGTACAATCGACTCGCAGTATGTGTATGCACACTTCCGAGACCTAGTCGTCTCCGATGGCGCACACCCCGAATCAGAGTGGGACGGCTTACCCAACTACCTAATGCATCAGATAGTGCTTGAGAAAATATGGGAATATTCCCCCAAAATGGGAGGTACTGGCGGCGAACTATACAATGACTTTACTGACACAGGTACGTGTAACAGTTGGCTTGCCTATTGGGGTGCACCTGAAGATGGATCGATTAGCTTGCATGACATCGTTTACTTCGGAGAACCTGGAGGAGCTAGCGCGAAGACTAGCTTCAGGTTCCACACGGGAGACGACCTAGACCCACTAGGTTCTGGCCTACCATGCCATAAGGTCTATCCTTACCTACCGGTGGGCGGTACTGTCAAAATACAGTTTAAATTCAAACTACTTGAGAACACACTCAACTATGCCCAGGGCGACATTTGCAGCTTCAATGTTGACTTCATAGCAACGAACGCCCTTAATGGCGCGGACGTTGACGCGTGCTTTTAAGGGACATGGCCGACTTGTAACCCTCATCAATTCCCCTTTTTTCTATTTGGAAGCAAGGGATGAAGAATGAAGATACACAGTCTAATTAAAAACACGGCTTTAGCCGTGATATGCTTACTCTTAATTATTCCTATCCTTATCTATGGGCTCCCATTCTTGGTGGGCGCGGACAGCTCCTATACCGTGATGAGCGGGAGTATGAGCCCAGCAATCCGCCCCGGAGATCTTGTGATCGTTAAGGAGATGGAACCCACAGAGATCAACATCGGTGATGTGGTGACCGTCAAGTCTAGGGAATTTACCTACACTCACCGAGTTGTTGAGAAGCTAGGGGATTCCCTGTTCAGGTTAAAGGGGGACGCCAACGAGGAACCCGACCCGAACCTCATTAAAGCCTCTAATATCATCGGAAGGGTCATCCTTGTCTTCCCCTTCAGCCACCTCTACACGCCATACGGGTTCGCCTTAACGCTACTGGTCCCTGCGGGACTCATCATCGGGAGCAAGGTATACCTCGTCCTCCAGTTCACTAAGAGGAGGAACAAAAGAGAGGCGATGAGGTGGAGGCGAAAGAGCATGAGGATTCCGATGCTTGACACGAGCACACTGCTCCTAGCCCTGATCCTGGCGGCGAGCACCACCAGGATCATAGGTCCCCACTTCATCAGCGGGAGTAGCAGCTACTTCTCAGATACCGAATGGACAAAAAGAGGTCGCCTAAGAGCAGGCATCTGGGAGGCGAGCGCATCCGTCGTCATCGAACCCTTCACCCTTAACCTCGATAGCGAAGGGCAATGGATTACAGCCTACATAGAGACCGAGTTCGACGAGAACGACATAAGGATCGACTCGGTCATGCTCGGCTCCTCGATCCCTGCGGATTGGGGCGAGGTTCAAGGCAGCCGACTCATGGTCAAGTTCGACAGAGCATCAGTCGTAGCATACCTGATCGACAGGGGCTACGGAGACGGCGATAATGTGGAGCTCACCGTCTCAGGCCGATTCATAGACGATATCAAGTTCTCCGCCTCGACCACCGTATCATTAAAACACGGAGAAGATGAATCATGAACGTCAAGCGATGGATGACGCGGTTCAACCGATGGGCTGCCTCTTCAGCCATCTTCGCCATCCTCCTGGTATTATCCCTGTACGGCTACCGCCACTTCAGCCGAATGCCCTACACCAGAAACAGAAGCGTGACGGATCTCCAATACCAGCAGGGGGCGAACTACAGCTACACAGCCCTTGTCAAGCCCTCCCTCCTCTACGACAACAGGACGGAGATATCCATGGGCGAGCCGTTGTACATCAAGCTCGTCAAACAGCTGAACATCACATTACAGTACAACCTCACCCAAAGGCCCACCCACGTCGAGATGACCGACATCACCATCAAACATGAGGTCTCGGCGAACCTGAGCGGGGGAGGCTGGGAAAAGATCCATTCCCTCAAGACCAGGGAGGTGAAGCCTGGGAGCTTCCTAGAGACCTACGCCGTTGACGTGGAGGAGGTTGAGGAGGTCGTTGAGGCAATAGGGGAAGAAACCGGTGTAATGGTCTCAACCTACACCTACGAGATCAAGCCTGAGATCACCCTAAGGGCCTTAGCCGAAAGAGAGTTTATCATACAGGATTTTACACCCACCCTCACAATCAAGTTCAAGCAAGGAAAAATAGAGTTCGAGGGTCTGACAAACAAGAAGACGGGAGCCGTTACACACCTTGAGAAGGAGACCGCGACCTTGAGCTTCCTCGGATTGACGGCAGCCGTTGGAGAGATGAAAACGACATCAATGATCTCCTCGGCATCATCTGCTGTCATCCTCACCCTATCGATACTGTTCCTAATTGAGAAGAGGGTAGAGGAGAGGGGTGGCCGTCCCTTTCTGGACAGGCTTAGCGGGGACATCAGGGACAGGATCATAGAGGCCTCAGAGCCTCCGGAACGCATTGAGAAGGCGACGGTAAAGGTTGGCTCCCTCGAGGACCTCGCTAAGGTCTCGGAGGAGACCTTCAAGCCCATCATACACCACGACAACGTCTTCTACGTGCTGGATGGCGACATGAGATACGAGTTCACATTTGAAGAGATGGTTGAAGCTAAGAAGTTGGAGCGAGAGACCGTTGAACGCATGGAGGAGCCTAAGCTGAAACGCGTTGAATGTCCTTACCTCAACAGTCAGGACAAGAGATGTGGAGTAGTCGCTTTGGGCCCTTCAGAAGCCAGCGCCTACAAGAAACTCGAAGCCCATATCGAGAAGGAGCACCCGGACAAGCTGAAAGAGTTCAAGGATGCCCACGACGAACGAGTCTGATGCTCTAGATGTCTTCTACAGGCTTGACGTGGTTCTCGTAGTATCCATGGTCAATGACCCTAAAGTCATCATGGAATGTGTGATGAGGATTCTGGAAAAGATTGAGGAGAAGGCTATGAAGTACGAAAGGATCTGAATGAGCAGGCCTGTTATGTGGAGAGGGACTACCCTTACGGATTCCATATTCTTAGGCTGGAGATGTGCGTGTGAGATCCAGAACAATCGCCTAGAGTGATAAAGTCGGTAAGACCGAGACGCATCTGCGATTGTTGCATAGAAGAGTTTGCAAGTGTGCTCATCAACGCTACACGACAATAGTACCAAGACGTAATGTAGATTTGTGCTGAATTCAGGACTCGGGCACTTCTCTAAGGCAAACGCCGCGACCGCGCGAGGTGCGAAGTCTTGAATCGGATAAGGCTTATCGATGAGGACCAAGACAGCCTAGAACAGGAGACAGTAACCTATTAAAACGAACAAGAATCACCAAACACCAATACGAGCAAGCCAATCTCACAACACTCATCTATGAACATCGATCGATACTCACACGCTAAACCCATAAAAGGACGAAACTCCCCGCCAAAACGATGATGATGAAAAGCATCCCTCTCCACGAACAAGACACACGCAAAGAAAAACACATAACATCACGATGAAATTCATCTGCATCGCGCGCGAAGGCCATCCAGCTCCCATGCGAGACTTCCCAACGGAACACGACAGATGCTAAAAGTGTTCAGGGTAGGTAAATTTTTAAGATTAGAGACATGTTATCTGATACGTCGAGGAGATAGGGAGGTATGAGCGTGTATCACTCGGACTGGATAAGATCCTCCTGACGGAGGAAGAAACGCCTACAAGTTGTTACCGTATTCCGTCCGGCCTCCTAAAACCCTCTACAGCTTCTGGATCCAGAAACCCGGGAGTCCATCGGCTTAAAATGCTCTATTCTTCAGGGGCATTCTTGTCACGGACGCCCGGGCCTGGATACGAGGCTTCGGCTATGAATTGCGCGAGGTGTTGAAAGATGACTGGCGCGGAAGAACCGGAAGAGATGGTAGTGACGCCCTGGAAGGTATCCGGCGACGTCGACTACAACAAGCTCATCGAGCAGTTCGGCACCAGCCCGATGACCCAGAGCCTCCTCGACAGGCTTGAGAGGCACGCGGGCCGCCTACACCTACAGCTCAGGAGGGGGATATTCTTCTCCCACCGCGACCTCGACTGGTGGCTCGACACGTACGAGAAGGGCCAACCCGTAGGGCTGTACACCGGCCGAGGCCCCTCAGGACCGGTGCACCTGGGACACCTGCTACCGTGGTTCTTCACCAAGTACTTGCAGGACGCCTTCGACGCGGAGCTCTACTTCCAGATGACGGACGACGAGAAGTTCCTCATCCACCCGGAGCTCAGCCTCGACGACACCTTGGGCTACACGTATGATAACGCCCTCGACCTCATCGCCACGGGTTTGGACCCAGAGAAGACGCACATCATCTCGGACGTGATCAGCATAGGCCATCTGTACCGGTTGGCGCTACGAGTGGCGAAGCACGTCACGTTCTCCACCATCAGGTCCATCTTCGGCCTCACGGCCAGCGACAACATCGGCATCATCTGGTTTCCAGCCATCCAGGCGACACCAAGCTTCATCCAGTCCGTCCGGGAGGGGCGGAACGTCGCGGTGCTGATACCCGCCGCCATCGACCAGGACCCCTACTGGAGGATGACCCGTGACATCGCGGAGCGCCTCGGATTCTACAAGCCCGCGCAGATGCACGCCAAGTTCCTGCCGGGCCTCGGCCGGGGCGGGAAGATGTCGGCGTCCCAACCGGAAACCGCTATCTTCACCATCGACCCTCCAGAGTTGGCAGAGAAGAAGATCATGGATGCCTACACCGGTGGCGCCCCCACAATCAGGGAGCACAGGGAGAGGGGCGGGAATCCAGCTATATGCAGCATTTACGCGTATTACTACTTTCTCTTCGAGATGGACGACACAAAGCTCCAGGAGCTGGAGAACGATTGCAGGTCTGGGTCACTCATCTGTGGCGAATGTAAAGCGAGGCTAGCCAAGGTCATCAAACAGTTCCTCGTCGACTTCCAACAGAAAAGGGAGAAAGCCAAAGACGTCCTAGAGGACTTCCTCCTAAAATAGAGCACAGGAGGTATGGCGGCTTATTGTGGCCGAAAAAGAAGGCGAGATGGTCGTCACCCCCTGGCAGGTTTCAGGGGATGTCGATTACGACCAGCTGATTCAGAGATTTGGAACCCAGCCTATCTCGGAGGAGATCCTGAACCGCATCAAGAGGCATAGCGGGGAGCTTCATCCCCAACTCAGGCGGAGGGTCTTCTTTTCCCACCGCGACCTCGACTACATACTAGATGAATACGAGAAAGGTCGTGAATTCATTCTCTACACTGGCAGAGGGCCCTCCGGGCCCGTCCATCTCGGGCATCTCGTACCTTGGACCTTCACGAAGCACCTACAGGATGTGTTCGGCGCTAAGCTTTTCTTCCAGATAACGGAGGATGAAAGACTTCTAATCCAAGAAGGATTCGACGAAGACACCGTCCGGTACTGGGCTTCAGAGAACGCTCTCGATCTCATGACTCTAGGATTTGATCCTGAGAACACTGAGATCATAGCAAACGTTAGGCATGTCCACAAGCTGTACGAGACGGCGTTGAAAGTCGCTAGGAAGACCACGGCGTCGACGGCGAAAGCGATCTTCGGTTTCGGAGACGACTCCAACATTGGCATCATCTTCTTCCCAGCGATGCAGGCTGCCCCCTGCTTCTTAGCTTCTGATCGAAGTGGGGAAGCGGTCCCGTGCTTGGTCCCTGCAGGCATAGATCAGGACCCATACTGGAGGATGACCCGGGACATCGCCCGCAAGCTTGGCTACCCAAAGCCGGCTCAGATCCACTGCAGACTCCTCCCTGGACTGAAGGGAGATGCGAAGATGTCTGCGTCACAGCCAGAGACGACCATAAATACAATAGACGCACCGGATGTGGCTGCAAGGAAGTTGTTGGACGCCTTCACGGGAGGTAGGCCGACGGTTAAGGAGCAGCGGGAGCTTGGAGGCGACCCGTCCATCTGCACCATCTACGCCTACAACTACTTCCTCTTCGAGGAGGACGACGAGAGGCTGGCCGACCTCGAGCAGGAATGCAGGTCGGGGACCATCATCTGCGGCGAGTGCAAGGCGAGGCTGGCGGAGGTCGTCAAGCGATTCCTCATCGACTTCCAGAAGAAGAGGGAGAGAGCGAGAGAAGTCCTCGACCAGTTCCTCCTCGAATGAAGGACAGCGAGACAACTACAACCGGAGACGAATCCCTCCCAGCGTCGCCAGCTTTCCGAGGCTAACTTCCCCTTTTTATTCCACCACCACCGATCCCTTCAGGAGATGAAGCCGAAGGTCTCCATCGTCCGAGTCGAGGGCAGTGACGTCGAAGCCGCCGTCAAGGAAGCAGTCCACCTCCTCGGCGGAATCGAGAGGTTTGTTGGGGCCGAGGGGAGCTATCTCGTCAAGCCGAACCTGTTCACGACGAAGACAGCCGATGAGGGGGTTACCACCGACATGCGCATCGTCCTAGCTTTGGCGGATATGGTGAAGGAGCTGGGAGCGGTACCAGTCGTCGGAGAGTGCCCAGCTATGGCCTCCTACGCCCGACCCGACATCGTCTTCGACGGGCTGGGTGTGAGGCGTCTCTGCGAGGAAGCAGAAGTGGAGGTGAGGGTCCT
>CAZRAV010000040.1:0-7106 GCA_964598175.1 uncultured Candidatus Bathyarchaeia archaeon
TACCTGGGTCTGAGGGCGTCCCTTGCTCGCGCCACTGGCTGATCCCCCAGTTCTGACAGTGGATGCAATGGATGGAGCAGCCGTAGGTGAAGATGGTACCCGAAGGAACCAGCTCGGGCTCCTCACCCAGGTGCTGGAAACAGCTGGAGACCGCGAACTCCACTCCGCAGCGGCAGTAGCCCCGATCCCCGCTTAAGCGGTCCACGCCACAACGCCTAATGCAGAAGTGGCAGCTTGTCATGACCCGCTTCCCGAGTTCCACCTTCAGATCGAGGAACGACGGATCGCCATCCAGCTCTTCTAGGGTCGATGACCCCTCGTCTAACTGTCGCTCGACCTCGCCGTAGCGCTCCAGCAGCCGACTATGAAAGCCCCATAAATCACCTGTTGAGTCCCCTTCGTCAAAGTCGGCGGCCATCGACCTTGCTATGACGAACTTCGCCAGCCTTCTACCTCTGACTATGTCCACGTACCTCGGCAGACTCTTCTTCACCTTGGGGTCGTCCAGGACCGTGGCGGCGTCTGGGCGTGCCAGCCTCCACATATCTCTCAACCATTCTTGGACGCGGGTGAATACAAGGGTTACGTGTGTGGAAAAGACGCATGTCTCGTGCGATGTTCGAATGAGTCCGGAATAGCCGAGGTGAGTTGATTACTCTCCGTCCGTGATTCTGGTTTGAAAAGATAAAGGGAGTCAGCTCTTCATTCTGCTTATTGCTTCTTCGATGATCTCCTGCTTTGATTTTCCTTTTGAACTTCTCAGTCCATCCTTCAGGGATTCGGGGTCTCCAAGCCAGTCGAACTTGTCGCATCCTTCGAGGTCGGGGCACTCTGAGCAGAGTTCATATCCCTTTTCTCTTGAGCAGGTTCGAATGACACAATCGGGCGGTCCACCGCCGTGCTCACATCCTAAACACCTGATGTAGGTCAACACCCAGTTCAGGGCCTTATCAAGACGGTCAAAGTCGACATCTGCGCCTCCAGGTACAACAGGGGCCCATGATGGAACCCCGTACATTTTAAGGTATTCTTGCAGTTTCTGAGCTGTCTCGGCGACTGTACCGTTTCCCAAGCTGCATGTGGCGCATGTTATGCCACAGGGACCCATCTGGTCCTTCACGCTTTCAAAAGCTTCTTTCAACATAGATATCAGAGTCCATTTGAACCCTCCCTTATTTAAAAAGAACGGACTTCAAGCGCGATATTGCAAACCTTCTGGGAACCGGGTGGAGATAAATTTGAGATAGCATGGAATACGACATACTGTCACTTCAGTCCATTTCTACATCCACACAACCGAAAAAAACCGCACATACCCCTTAGTCCCTTCACTCCCTAGCATCAAGCATTTTGTCCCGCAATACTCTACTACGCTCCACACCTACTATCCAGAAAACCCATGCTGTAACTTCGTATTACAATGGTTATGTGGCGCGTGGAAAATCGTTTATAGCTCAGTCTCACCCAACCTTTTATCGAGAAAACCATGGAGAAGGAGTCTAAGTTCTCAGAGCCGTTCAAGGACGACACCATCCGGTGCATCATCTGCCCGCGGATGTGCGTAATCAAGCCCGGAGGACGAGGCTTCTGCAATGCGAAGGAGAATAAAGACGGTCGCCTCATCAGCCTCACCTATGGCCAGCTCTCCGCCATAGCCGTTGACCCCATCGAAAAGAAGCCTCTAGCCCACTTCTATCCGGGCAGCCTGGCCTTCTCCATCAGCAGCGTGGGCTGCAGCTTCACATGCCCCTGGTGTCAGAATTGGCACCTGTCGATGGCGAAGCCGGGCGAGCTCCCAACTCGGTACGTGTCTCCCGGAGAGGTCGTCGCAATGGCGAGGAGGCAGGATTGCACCAGCATCGCCTACACCTACAACGAGCCACTCATCAACCTGGACTATGTCGAGGATGTCGCCAGGCGGGCGCAGAAGCAAGGGCTCAAGAACGTCCTCGTCACTAATGGGTACATCTCCAATCCTGCCCTGAGCAGGGTCGTGGATGTCATCGACGCTGCCAACGTTGACTGGAAGGCGTTCAACGAGCCCTTCTACCGAGAGCACTGCCACGCCGACCTCCAGAGCGTTCTCGAAGCGACCGTTGAGATGAAGAGGCAGGGCGTCCATGTCGAGGTCACCTTCCTAATCATCCCAGAGACCAACGACGGCGAGGACGAGACTCGGAAGATGACCCGGTTCATCATTGACGAGCTCGGAGCTGCGACTCCCCTCCACCTGAGCAGGTTCTTCCCCCACTACAAGTTTACACATGTACCGTCGACGCCTATTCAGACCCTCGTCAACGCCAGGCGCATCGCCATGGAAGAGGGCATCCACTACGTCTTTGTCGGCAACGTCTCCCTCACTGACTACGACCACACTCTCTGCCACAGCTGCGGCAGGCCAGTCATAGAACGCGGGGGTTACACCATCACCGGCTGGCACCTCGACGATGAGAACAACTGCGAGTACTGTGGGGAGCACATCCCCATCGTCGGGAGTCGCGAGATACATAGGAACCCCCTTCTGTTTTGAGGAAGCTTCGGAACCTTTTTCTCTCAGCTTCCATATCTCATGGGTTGTCCCTCAGGAGGAATATTGTGAGCATAAAGAGGACTACAGTATACTTCCGAAACCCGGGTAAGAAGCACACCGAGGAGACCCTGAAGATTGCGTTGGAGGCGGCGAAGGAGCGGGGCATCGAAACCATCGTCGTCTCATCCACCACTGGTTGGACTGCTCTCAGGGCTCTCGATGTCTTCGAGGGGAGCGACCTGAAACTCGTATTCGTCACTCACCAGAGGGGGTATCGCGCGCCCGGTGTGCAGCTGATGCCGGAGGAGACCCGGGAGAGACTCGAGGAGGCGGGTGCCATCGTCGTCACCTCCACAGATGTGCTGACAGGGGGCGTCAATATCGGCATCTCCAGGCAGAGACCGCCTAGGGAGGCACCGCTGGAGGCAAGGCTGCCCTGGATCGTGCCACCCGTTTCCACCATCATCGCCCACACTCTCAGGCTGTTCAGTCAGGGCGTGAAGGTCTGTGTCGAGATCGCCATGATGGCCACCGACGCCGGAACCATCCCAGTCGACAAGCACATCATCGCAGTGGCTGGCAGCCACGCTGGGAGCGACACCGCCTTGGTGATCACACCCGCCAGCTCGAACCGCATCAGAGATCTGAAGATCCATGAAATACTTGCGAAGCCGCTGTAGACCAATAAACAACACCATATCCGACACACATTTTCCTGTAGATAACTTGAAGCCTACTTAGACAACATTGAGAGAGGGATATGCGGATGCCGGAAGAGAAGGCTGGGATGCTGCGTCTCCTCTACGCCACCATCTTTCTCATCTCCACAAGTTTCGGCGCCGTCACCTTCCTCCTACCCGTCTACGCGGAAGAGTTGGGGGCTTCGTACGTCGTCCTCGGTGTATTGGGCGCTATTGGCTCCGCTACCTACATGGTTATGACTCTCATCTCGGGGTTCCTCCTGGACAGATTCGACCGAGTCAGGCTCTACCTCATCTTCTCAGTCTTAGGGGCAGGGGTTGTCATGCTGTTCAGTGCAGCAACTTGTGTGAGCGACCTTATGATGCTCCGAAGCCTGCTCGGCGTCGTTTCCGCGATGTTCTTCCCCACCGCCAACACCCTCGTCGCGGACATATCCCCTTTGGAGACCATTACGAGGTCTATCGGGCGCTACAATCTATCATGGATCGCTGGCTTCATAGCAGGCCCCTTCCTCGGCGGCCTCATATCGGACCTTCTCGGGTTCCCCGTCCTCTTCGTAGTCATGGCTGTTCTCATCGCCGCAAGCTGCACTGTCATATGGACAGGGTTCGTGATCAAGGTGAGATCGGGCGATAGACCCGTTAGGAGGGGTTTCAGCCTTTCCGCGCTGAAAGGGCTCTACACAGCATACCTGATGATATTGCCCTACGGCGTCGTCCTCGGCATATACATGTCCATCCTGCCTGGTCAGATGAGGTCTTTGGGGATCGCTCCCTTCGTCATAGGCCTCATGCTCACCATGACTAACAGCGTGAGAGGACTCGGCTTCTTCAATGTCGAGAGGTTCGTCGACTGGGGTGAGAGGAGATCCCTCTGTCTCGCCTCATGCCTCATGTGCGCCGCACTCTCCATCATCGCCTTCTCGAGGAGCATGCCAAGCTTCATCGCCCCTCTGGCAATGTTCGGTCTCTCAGGTGGGATAATAACGCCCCTAATCCAGAACACCATCGCACGCAGGAGCCCGCGCCACGTCCTCGGCATGGCCATGGCGCTCAACGAGTCATTGTATGGCGTGAGCATGTTCATCGGCCCCCTGGTGGGAGGCTTTTTAGCCGAGGTCTTCCAGCCGACGACGCTCTACCTATCTTTGGCGGGCCTCTCACTTGTGATACTCCCCCTCTCACGCAGGTTCGAAGGGGCTGAGTCCGGCTGAGTGAAAGCTCATATACCCGTTTCTGCCTCTATCTCCCGCACAGGAAGGGCGGGTCCATGGTACTATGCGACAAATGCGGCAGAGACATCTACATGCCCTTCAGGTGCAACTACTGCGGTGGCTACTTCTGCGCGGAGCACAGGCTGCCAGAGTTCCACGATTGCATTGGCCTCCATCGGGGAGTGGGCACCGTCAACATCGGTAGACGCGGCTCGTACCGCCCGTCGGACACCTTCCATCAGCGTACGCGTCGCATGTCAGCCTATGGAGCATTATTCAGGTTCAGCGATCGTGAGATCAGGGACCTCGCCATCGGCCTCATCCTCATCGCAGCTATCCCTCTCAGGTTGCTGAGTGGCCTTCTCATCAGAAAGCCCAGTGTAGTCCTGGGGGTAGTAGGCATCTACGCGGCCGCCTTCCTCCTCCACGAGCTTGCGCACAAGTTCTCGGCACAACGATTTGGCTACTGGGCCGAATTCAGGCTCAACATGCTCGGCCTGATGATAACATTGATGTCCTTCTTTTCGCCGATTATGATCGTGGCGCCTGGGGCGGTCCTCATCGCAGGTCTTATGTTTGGCGAAGACTACGGCAAGATCTCCCTATCTGGGCCATTGACCAACATCGTCCAAGCCATAGTTTATATGTTCATCTACTTCACCTCAGCCAACAGCCTCGTGAGACTGCTCGCCCACGCCGGGGTGACAGTTAACTCCAGCCTCGCCCTCTTCAACCTCATTCCATTCGGGGCCTTCGACGGCGAGAAGATCCTCAGATGGAACTGGAAGATATGGCTGGCATCAGCCGCAGTCGCGGGGTTGCTGTTCATCTATGCCATCTAGTCGTGTATAGCTTATCTATGAGTGGTTTGAACCATACATCGGTAGAGATGATTATCATCTCAGGACCGGCCTCTCGGAAGCTGGGGGAAAGGATCGCATCCTCGCTGGGCGTCGACGCCCATCCCGTGGATCACAGGGTTTTCCCCGATGGCGAGAGCTACATCAGGCTTACTACCCCTGTAGAGGGGGAGACCGTCGTCATCGTCCAGACCACATCACCACCACAGGACACCCGGCTGATGCAGCTGTTCATGATGACGAGCACGGCGGCGGACCTCGGCGCCGAGAGGGTGATCTGCGTCGTCCCATACCTGGCCTACGCCCGTCAGGACGAGAGGTTCCTCGACGGCGAAGCCTTCAGTCTCGACATTGTAATCCGCATGTTGGAGGAGGCGGGCGGCGATGACCTCATCGTATTCGATGCCCATAATGAAGACTCTCTTCGGAGAATACAGAAACAGCACAGGATCAGGATGGAGAATCTCTCCGCCACCCCGCTGCTTGCAGAACACCTGAAGGAGAGGGGTTTTTCTGGCGCCTACAGCCTATCGCCGGACGAAGGATCCGTCCACCGAGCAGAGATGGGCGGTGAAGTGCTCGGCGGAGGCTTCAGCTTCTTCGAGAAGCAAAGGGACCTCAGGACGGGGGAGATCGAGATGACGGTGAGAGATGTAGAAATCAGTGGAAAAGATGCCGTCGTATTCGACGACATCATAAGCAGCGGCAGAACGATGGCCAAAGCGGTCGCGGGGCTGAAGCAGCAAGGCGCCAAGCGGGTTGCTGCGGCATGCACCCACGCACTTTTCAGGGGCGATGCTGAGAAGCGTATCCGGAAGGCAGGCGCGGACATCATCGTGGCGACGGACACAGTTGAAACCAAATTCAGCCAAGTATCCGTTGCAAAGCTCATAACCGATCACCTCGAATCCGCAACATCATGATAGAGTACGATTCGAGCGGCTGGATCTGTGCTCTTTAAACGCTTTTCTTAGATTGTTCTGCTATAGTGTGGCTGCGAGGCCGTCGCGATGATCGGTAAGAGATGTTGTCGAAACCTATTTCATTAGGGTGTTTGCCTTTATCACAGGTGTCTCAGATGCTCAGCTCCAAGATCAGGCTCAAGGTCCAGTCTGTCAAGGCGGTCAAGGATGTGGAGAAGCGGGAGGGCTACCAGATCGACTTCGTCGAGATCCGGCAGAAACCGCCCATGATGATGATGACGCCAACCGAGCTGCCCGAGGAGATCGGCCAGATGGTGGTCCAGATCAGCAAGGGTGTCCAGAGGGTCCTTCCCGGTGGCGACGCCAAGGAGTACGAGCTGAGGAAGCTGACGATGGTGATGACGGCGGAGGAGCTGGAGGCCTTCAACCTCAAGCCCTACCCCAACCAGATGTACGAGCTCACAATAACCGACGGCGCCCTCCACTTCAAAGAAGTCTGAGCCCTGATAAAAGAATTAAAATAACCTCCCTCCCACTCTCCTTAAGGGTTGATTCTGGTATGGCAAAGGTGGTTCAGATCCAAGCTGACGCCTGGGAGAGGGAGGTACTTAAGGAGGAGGTACCAGTCGTCGTCGACTTCTGGCATCACATGTGCGGCTGGTGTCTCAAGCTGAACCCGGTATACGAGCAGCTGCCCGAGATGTTCGGCGATAGGGTGAAGTTCGTCAAGTTGAACGTAATAGAGACCCCCGAGAACCAGAAGCTGGCAATAGGACTCGGCGTCCTGGGGACGCCGACACTGAAGTTGTTCTGCAACGGCAGGGACGTCGGCGAGATCGTAGGATACAGACCCCTCAAGAGGCTCGTCAAAGAGATCG